>NZ_JBHXBO010000034.1:0-24348 GCF_042726775.1 Oerskovia sp. NPDC060287 | reverse complement strand
GTTGCGTTCGTTGTCAGCCCGACAACGACCGCAACCTCGTGCTCGGCACCGGAGCGCAGCGTCCACGGCACCCCGGACGACGGATCAGAGCGCCGCGTGCGCCTCCTTCTCGGCCTGGTACTCCTCGATCGTCAGCGTCCGCAGCCGCGAGTTGCGGCCCGTCGGGTTGTCGACGTACCCCACGGCCGAGATGTAGGGCTCGATCACGTGGATCTTCTGCAGCGGCGTCACGATGAGCAGCTGGAGACCCAGGCTCTTGAACAGCTCGAGCGCGAACCGCGTCGACTCGTCCGACCCGCGGCCGAACGCCTCGTCGATCACGACGAACCGGAACGCCTTGGACCGCACCGCGCCCCAGTCGAGCTTGAACTGGTAGGCGAGCGAGGCGGCGAGGATCGTGTAGGCGAGCTTCTCCTTCTGGCCACCGGACTTCCCGCCCGAGTCCGAGTAGTGCTCGTGCTCGACGTCGTCCTCGCGCGACCGCTCGGAGGCCGAGAGCACGAACCAGCTCCGCACGTCGGTCACGCGACGCTTCCACGCCTCGTCGGCCTCGGTCTGGCCCTCGCGCCCCCGGAACCGCTCGACGATCGCCTTGACCCGCAGGAACCGCTCCTCCGAGTAGTACGCGACGGTCTCCTCACCGGTGTCCTCGTCGCGCCTCCCCTCGAGGTCGAGGCCCAGGACGCCGTCGGTGCACGCCCGCAGGTCCGCCCGGAACTCGCGCACCTCGGTGTTGGGCGTGGGCGCCATCTCGAGGCGGATGTACCGACCGGGGTTGTAGTCGATCGCGCGCAGCGAGTCGTTGATGATCTCGACGCGCTCGCGGATGAGGTCGGCCTGCTTGGACAGCTCGGCGTGGAAGCCCGCGATGTCGCGGATCGTGTTGGTGTTGAGGTACGTCTTGAAGTCGCCCTCGAAGCGCGGCAGGTCGTCTCGCGTGAGCCGCTCGTGCAGCGCCCGGTACTCGGGGGCGGAGCGCACGTCGTTGTCGAGCTCCGTGGTCTCGACCGGGTACGCGGCCCGGAACGCCGTCATCTGGGCGGCGATGCGCGTACCGAGCTGCCCCTGCCGGGTCTGGGCCTCCTCGACCTGGCTCGTGAGCCGGGTCCGCAGGGCGCTCTCGACCGCGTCGGGGTCCACGTCGCCGCGCGAGCCGGGGTGCGAGCCCGCCTGGGCGGCAGCCTGGGCCGTGGTCTCGGCGTCGAAGAGCCCGGCGAGCTCCTCGGCCAGCGCCGCGTCGGCCGGCCCCTGCTCGGCCAGCACGCGGGCCGAGCGTCCACGCTGGTCGCGTGCCGTCTGCAGCGCGTGCTGGTCCGCCCCGGCGGCCGAGAGCAGCGCGTCGCGGTCGTTCGCGAGGCCTGCGGCCCTCCGGGACAGGTCACGGAGCTGGTCGGCGATGCGGCTCAGCTCGGTCGACGCGCCCTCGATGCGCCGCTTCTCCTCGTGGAGCTCGGCGACGGCCCGGACGGGCTCCTCCCAGTCGAGCTCGCGCCACTCGCGGAACACGTCGAGCCGGTTGAGCGCGCCCGAGCGCGAGATCGCGGCACTCTTCTCGCGACCGACCTCGTCACGCCTCTCCTCGAGCGCCGTGCGACGGCCGGCGACGTCGGTCGCCTGCTCGAGCAGCGCGTCGATCTTGGCCTGGTTGCTCCAGCCGAGGACGTAGCCGCTGCGGTCGCGGACCGAGCGCCGGTCGTCCTTCTCGTGGTGGCTGGCCGAGTGCTTGACCTGTCCCTCGCGCGTCACGGCGCGGGGCACGCGCTGGAAGTCGGCGAGCGTCGCGGCGCACACGTAGTCCGCGCGGCGCTCGAGCTCGTCGCTCAGCCACGCGGCGAGGTCGCCGTCCTTGACCTCGAGGAGGTCCGCGAGCAGCGGTCCGTCCTCGCGGCTCGCCGGAGGGGTCCCGACGCCGCCGCGCGCCTTCCCCGAGCGGCCCGCGGCGGGCGCGGGGACCCGGTGGTAGACGAGCCGCGTGCCCAGGTCCTGCGAGTTGATCCACGTCGAGACGGCGTCGTAGTGCTGGGCCGGCACGAGCAGCGAGAGCGCGAACCCGCGCAGCACGCGCTCGGCCGCTCCCTCCCACTCGGCGTGCTCGGCGCGCACGCCGATGAGCTCGCCCGCGAAGGGCAGGTCGGCGTCGGTCAGCCCGACGTCGGAGCACAGGCGGGTGCGCAGGTCCAGGCTCGTGCGGGGCAGGTTGGACTCGCGGTCGGCGAGCGACCGGAGCTCGGCGTTGATCTCGCGGGCCTCGGCCTCGACCGCGCGCAGCTCGGCCGCGACCTCCCCGGCGCGCCCCTCGATCTCGCCGAGGGCGTCCTGCGCGTCCGACTGCAGGGCGGTCGTGCGCTCGCGCAGCGCCGCGAACTCGTCCCGCGACGCGACGGGCTCCAGGCCTGCCGCGGCGAGGTAGCGCGCGTACTCGTCGGCCTTGGCCCGGCGTTCTGCGCGCTCGACCTCGCGGCGCGCGACCTCGCCCTCGATCTGGGCGAGGCGGTCGCCGCCGTGCCCGGCCCGCTCGACCTCGAGGCGCTGGCGCTCGGCGTCGAGCAGCGCGAGCTCCTCCTTGAGGCGGTCCAGGCCGTCGGCGCGCGCCGTGATCGACGCCTCGAGCTCGCCGATGCGCGCGTCGAGCGCCTCGACGCGCCGCCCCGCGGTGAACCCGCGCAACGCCTCGCGCTGGGCGACCAGCCCGCGGGCCCGGTCCCCCACCGCGTCGTACGCGTCGGCGTCGGCCAGCAGCGGCGCGAGCTGGTCGATCTGCGCGCGGGCCTTGACCACGGCGTCGTGCGCGCTCGTGAGGTCGTCGAAGTGCGCGACGAGCTTCTCGGTCCAGCGGGCCGCGTCGAACGGCTCGAGCATGTGCTCGCGCACGAACTCGTTGAGGTCACCCACCGACTTCATGGACACCGTCTGGTGGAACAGCTCCATGGCCTGCTCGGACTCGATGCCGAGCAGGCGCCGGAAGTCGCGCCCGTACTCCGGGAAGTGGTCGCGGATCTGGGCGCCCGACTCGCGCAGGCGGCGGCGCAGGACGTTGATGTCGCCGTCGAACCCCGCGAAGTCGTCGGCGATCGTCATGGGCGAGGTGCTCGTGACGTAGAAGCGCTCGGGCTGCCCCTGCGCTCCGTCCTTGAGCCAGAACACCTGCGCCAGCACCGCGCGCGAGTCGAACCCGCGGTTGGCGAACTCGCCCAGGATGACCGAGTAGGTGTGGCCGCGCCGCAGGCCCACGTGCCGCGAGGCGCCCGTGACCTCGTTGCGCTCGGACTTGTAGTGCCCGGCCACGTACGAGCGCAGCGTGCGCTCGCGCGTGTCGGCGCCGGCCGCCTTGTTGTAGCTGATGCGGTTCGCGGGGAGCAGGAGCGTCGTGATGGCGTCGACGATGGTCGACTTGCCCGAGCCGATGTCCCCCGTCAGGAGCGCGTTGCGCCCCTCGAGCTCGAAGCTCCACGCGTACTTGTCGAACGTCCCCCAGTTGAGGACCTCGAGCCGGTCGAGGCGGTAGCCCGACCGCTGGTCCAG
The DNA here is from genome assembly GCF_042726775.1 of Oerskovia sp. NPDC060287. Classification (NCBI taxonomy): domain Bacteria; kingdom Bacillati; phylum Actinomycetota; class Actinomycetes; order Micrococcales; family Cellulomonadaceae; genus Oerskovia; species Oerskovia sp. NPDC060287. The sequence goes on along the minus strand of NZ_JBHXBO010000034.1, from coordinate 20,826 downwards.
GTCCGCTGCCGCGTCGTGCAGCTCGACCGCGCTGAACAATGCCTCGGCCATCAGGCCTCCTCGTGGGTCGGGCGCTCGGTGCCGAGCATGCGGTTGTCGTCCGATTCAGGCCCGTTCTCGACGCCGACCGCATGCTCGTCGGACGTCGACCGCATGGTCGGCGCGGCCCCCGTACCCGCACCCGCCGCAGCCGGCACGCCCGCGGGCGCTCCGCCGTCGGGCAGGAGCGCTCCCCCGTCGCGCGACGCGAGCTCGGCCGCGTACTCCGCGAGGCGCGCGTCGAAGTCCGCGAGCCACTGCCCGTCGACGAACGCCTTGAGGATGCGACGCACCTCGTACGTGTCCGGGGTGTCCGGCACGGGGCGCAGGAAGCCCAGCTCGACCACGCGGCGCACGTTGGCCTCGACGCGGTCGCGTGCGCGGGCCTCGTTGCTCGACCCGGGCAGGAACACGCGGACCAGGTCCACGATCTCGTCGCGCGTCAGGACCAGGCGCGTGTCGCCGCCCTCGGAGTCGAACTGCGCGAGCCGCTTGCGCAGCAGCGCGAGCAGCAGGCTCACGTCGAACGACAGCTCGCGCCGCGCGACGAGGCGCGGGATGAACGTGCCGTCGCCCTCGTCCTCGGGCTGCGCGCGCAGGTACGCGTACCCCTCGGACTCGTCGATCACGACCTCGAGACCGAGCGTCGCGACGAAGTCCCGCGCCTGCGCCTCGAGCGCGAGCAGGTCGCGCCACGTGCGCGTCCCGGCCTCGCGGTAGACGACGCCCTTGACGAGCGAGGTCACGACGAGGGACAGCTCGGGGCTCGGGCCGCCGGTCTGCCCCGGGCGTTCGGTCCGGACGGGCTGCTGGCTCACGGGGTTCCCTCCTGAGGAGACGGCTGGGGAGACTGCTGGGCGGACGGTCGGGGCGGAGCGGGCGGGGCCTGCGCGAGCGACCGCGCCACGGCCCCCGCGAGGTCCCTGGCTCCCGTGCGGGCGAACGTCACGCGCGGCACGCGCGCGACCCGGACGCGCGGTCCGGTGGGCCGCTCGTCGACCGCGGCGACCTCGACGGCGGCCGCCACCGGCAGGTCCGGCACGTGGTCGTCGACGACCCACCGCACCTCGTCGGTGTGCGCGGGGTCGTGCACGACGTCGAAGCGCGGGTCGTCGAGCGACAGGTACGTCACGAGCTCCGCGAGGCCCTGCTCGAGCGGGCTCTCCTCGACGAGCTCCGCGAGCGAGACCTGACCGCGGCGGCGCAGAGCGTCGCGGACGGTGCGGCTCAGGCGCTCGGGGTCCACGTGGACCTGCGTGAACAGTGCCGATGCGTCGAAGTCCGCGACCCCCGCGGTCACCCCCTCGCTCGCGAGCGGTTCCTGGTGCTGGGGCCGGTAGAGGGGGCGCTCGGTCGGCAGGTGCACGTCGACCGAGGTCGAGTCCATGGTCGTCGCGAGCGGACCGGTGTCCGCGGCGCCCAGGCGCAGGCGGTCGGGAGCGTCGCGCAGCGCGAGCGCATGGCCCTCGATGCTGCGCAGGATGTCGATCACGCGACGGTTCTCGAGCCACACCTGGTCGTCCAGGAACCGGCGCAGCTGCTCGGACAGGACGCGCACGGTCGACTGCGTGCGCTCGCCCGCGTCGAGCCAGTCGTAGTGGATGCGGCGCAGACGTCGCCCGGCCGCGCGGCCCGTGATCCCGGGGGCTGCCTCGTCGTCGGGCCCGACCTGCTCCTCGAGCGCGGGCAGGGCCTGGACCTTCTCGACGAGCTCGGCGAACTCCTCCTGACGCTGGCGGTCCAGGAGGAAGTCGTAGAACGCGTGGAAGCTGCGCCCCTGGTCCGAGTCCGCGATCGCCGAACGGCTCCCGACGACCGCGTCCAGCAGGTCCCCCTTGGCCCCGTCCCAGCCCGTGATGCGCTCGCGCATGTCGCGGTCGAGGTTCCGGAAGTTCGCCTCGACCTCGCGGAAGTCCGCGAGCAGGTCCGCGGCCGTGCCCGTGAGCTGCTGGTAGCGGTCGCGCTGGGCGGCCGCGTCGAGCAGCGAGAGCTGGCCCGCGCGCACGCGCTCGATCTCCTCGTCGATCCGCGCCCGCCGCGCCTCGAGCTCGCGCAGGCGCGCGTCGGCGTCGGACTCGGTGCCGACCGTGAGCTGGCGCAGCAGCTCGAAGACCGTGTTCAGGCGCGACTCGGTGCCCACGAAGCTGCGCTCGCGCAGCGCCGTTACCCACGCGACGGCCTTCTCGACGGCCGGGGTCGCGTCGTAGTGCGCCTCGTCCGAGCCCGTCGGGTAGAACTTGCGCAGCCAGCCCTGCTCGGGCGCGGACCAGTGGTCGAGGTAGGCCTTGGGCGAGCGCGGGTAGCGACGGGCCTCGGTCGGGTGGTCCGCGGGTATCCCAGGTGCGTGGGCATCGCGTGCGTGGGCATCGTCCGGCCCGACGGCGTCGCTCACCACCGCGGGCTCGTCACCGGTGGCGTGCTCGTCCCCCTCCGCGACGGGTCGGGGCTGCGCGCGGGCGGGCCGGTCCGGTCCGTCGATCGCGTAGAGCGCGTCGTCGAGGAGCGAGACCAGCTCGGCCTCGCCGATCGATCGGACGTTCTGCTCGACGAAGACCGTGCCGAGGAAGCTCAGGGCGAGCGGTGCGTTGTCCGAGCGCAGGAGGCGCCAGGCCGGGGTGCGCCGCAGGGCGTCGATGTCGTCGTGCTGCACTCAGGCCCTCTCGCGTGTGTCTGTGGTTCGTGCTGCGTGCTCGGTCGTGCTGGTCGGGCTGTGGTCCTGCCGGCCGGTCGTGCTGGTCGGCTGGTCGGTCGGTGCTCGCCGATCGACGCCCCTTGGGCGAGCTGCCGCCCTTCCCTCACGAGGACCGTCCGTCCCACCTGCCGCACCGAGCATCCTAGGCGCCGGGGCCCACGATCCCGGGATCGGCACGGCCACCCGACCCCCTGTGCTCGCCGACCTTCCCTCCCTCGAACGATGTACGCGAGGCGAGCGAAGATCGGCGAGGTGGGCGACGCCGTCGGGCACCTTCCCGACCAGCATGGACACCATGCGCACCCTCCTGGAGAACCCGCTGGTCCTGCTGGTCCTCGCGTGCGAGGTCGGCTTCTGGGTCGTGCTCGCCGCCGGGCTGATCGCCCGGTACCTGCTGCACCGCCGCCGGCTGAGCACGATCCTGCTGGTCAGCGTCCCCCTGATCGACCTGGTGCTCGTGAGCGTGTCGATCGCGAGCGTCGCGGGCGGGTCACCGCCCGAGGCCGTGCACGGGCTCGCGGCCGTGTACCTGGGGTTCACGGTGGCGTTCGGGCACTCGATCGTCCGCTGGGCCGACACGCACGCCGCGTACCGCTTCGGCGACGGGCCGACGCCCGTCGAGCCGCCGAAGGACGGCCTCGCGGGCCTGCTCCACGAGACCAAGGAGCTCGGGAGGGCAGCGGTCGCCGCGGTGATCGCGCTCGGGGTGATCGCGACCCTGTCGACCGTCGCCGGGACCGGGCTCGTGCCCCCCGCCCAGTGGCCGGGAGACCCCCTGTGGGGGTGGGCGCTGCGCGTCGCGATCGTGCTCGGCGCGTGGGTCGTGTTCGGCCCCGTCTGGGTGCTCCTCGGGTCCGGAGGCAGGTCGCGGGAGACGCAGGGTGCGCGGCACGAGCACGACGACCGGACGGTGCCGACGGGGCCGGGCGAGCCGGGCGAGCCGGGCGAGCCGGGCGAGCCGGGCGAGCCGGGCGCTGCGGGCGAGCCGGGCGAGCCGGGCGAGCCGGGCGAGCCGGGCGAGCCGATGTCCTCGGCGAGCTCGGGCGCTCCCCGGGCCGGTCACCGGTCGGAGAGCTCGCGCGGCTCGAACGGGGGGCGGTCCCCGTACCGGTCGAACATGTCGAGGTAGCGCGACCCCCACGAGACACGGGTGATCTCGTCGAGCCCGAACCACCTCGACGCCGCTTCCCAACGGCCGGCCGTGTCGATGAACCGCAGCCCCAGACCCTCGTCCGTCAGGTCCCCCACGGCTCCGGGGAAGTACTCGCCGGGAGACTCGCCCTCGACGTGCACCGCGAGCAGGCGGCTCGTGCGGGCGACCGACCGCACGACGCCCTCGACGGACGCGAGGTCGACAGCGAGGTCCGGGTGCGGGAGCGGCCAGGTCCCGAGCCCCGCAGCAGCGCGCTCGACGAGACGCTGGTTCGCGCGTCGCAACCGGCGGACCTTCGTGACGTCCTCGGTCCGGATCGCCTCGTAGCCGTCGGCGTGAGCCCAGTCCGCCAGCGACCCGACGAGTGTCCACACCCCCGTCGCCAGCACCACGCCGTCCAGCCGGCCGGTGTCGGGGCCCAGGGCGCGGCGGTGGATCGTGACGACGGCGCCGGTCGTGCGGGCCTCGTCGAGCGAGACGGTACGGGACATGGCCGGAGCGTAGCGCCCCAGGTCTCTGATGCAGGACCGGATTTCCGACCTGGTCAGCGAGGGTGGGACGGCGGCGCGATGTGGGGTCGAGGAGACGCTGGTCGAGCATGCGGTGGGCGTCCGTCGAGCATGCGGTGGGCGTCCGGTCTGGCCCGGATCGTGACGGCAACCGCATGCTCGGCAGCGGGCTACGGGGCCCGCGTCAACGATCGGCCGCGAGGAACACCAGCCCGTCGGGCTCCTGAACCAGGAACGCACGGTCGCGCGGAGCAGGTACCGACGGTTCCGTCCCGACCGACAGCTCGTCGTCACCTGCGACGTCGAACCCGATCACAGCGCGCCGGAACGGGAGGGAGACGTGCACCGCTCGGCCGATCCGGGCCAGCCACTCGTCGAGTGGCCGCCGCCAGACATGAGACTCGACCCCGGACCGGTCCCCGAACGGGAAACCGCCGACTTCGACGCCCGCGGAGGCCAGGCCGGCAAGCGGCAGGAAGAGAACCAACGAGCATCCGGCCGGACCGGACCCCGGGTCCTCGACCGCGTCCAAGGCGTCACGCAGGAGCAGCACTCCGCAGGCGGACTCGCGCGCAGCGGGAAGGAGCACCCTGCCTCGCAGCTGTCGTCCCTGGGCCAGCGCCTCGGCGGCGAGCCGCAGCCCCTCGGCGGTCGTCAGGTCCGGGACGACCGGTCCCGCTGCCGTGTCGATCGTCGCCCCCGAGAGTCCTGCGGCGGCGGCCAGCGCCTTGATGCCGTCGCCGAGTCTCCCCTGGTCGCTACCGTCCATCAGCAGGGCCAGCTCGTAGAAGCCTCCCCTCCAGTGCCTCTCGCCCGTCGCCCCGGGTCGGCTTCGTCTCATGGGACGAGGGTGCGGTGCGCACGAGGCGAAGTCCATCGGTCACCATGCCGAGCATGCGGTGGGCGTCCGGTCTGGCCCGGATCGTGACGGCAACCGCACGCTCGGCAGCGGACCGCGAGCCACTCGTCGCGCACACCCGAGCCCCGAACCGCGAGCCAGGTCCCCGAGCTCGAGGCCCTCGAGCCCGACGTCAGCCGTCCAGCCAGTCCTTGGCCGCTGCCAGCAGCTCTGCGTCGTCGAGCGAGGCGTCGAGCCTCAGCCGTGGGTCTGCCCAGTCCGCGAGCGCCCGGGCTCGCGCGGCGAGCGAGTCCCAGCCGGGCTCGGGCAGCGCGGGGTAGCGCGAGCCCCTGGTCACGAGGCGCTCGCGGTGCAGCCGCTCGTCGGCGAGGTAGACCTCGACGAACCAGAGGCGGGTGCCGGTCCGCGCGGCGAGGTCGATCCACTGCTGCCGGGCCGCGGGGTGGTCGTTGACCGCGTCGACGATGACCGCGTTGCCCAGCAGCAGGTTCTCCTGGGCGACCGACTCGACGGCGAGGTACGCACCCAGGCCCGTGACGTCGTCGTGCACCGCGCCGGCGCGCAGGAACGCGTCCTCGACGGGGTCGACGCTGAGCATCACCGCGCCCAGGTCACGCGCGAGCAGACGCGCGAGTCGGCTCTTACCGGTTCCGGGCAGTCCAGCCATGGCGATCAGCACGATCGCGAGGATAGGCCCGTCATGTTTCGGGACGGGGTCGAACGTCGGAACGGAGTCGAACATGTGGTTGTCGTCCAGGTGGCGATGTCCACGGCGGTCCGGGTGGCGATGCCCACTGCGGCTCCCGTCCGCCGCCTGGATGACGACGACCGCACGCTCGACACCGCGCCGGGGTCGAGCACGAGGTTACGGTCGTATTCCCCGGGAGAACGACCGCAACCTCGTGCTCGGCGCACCCGGTGGCGGGCACCGGCACCTAGGGGCGCCAGCTGCACCCGGTTGCACACCCGACAGACCGCGGGGCTCAGCCTCCCTGGGCCGCGACCTCGGCGTCGCTGCGCAGGATGCAGAACTCGTTGCCCTCGGGGTCCGCGAGCGTGAACCATCCCGAGCCGTCGGGACGGCGGTGGTCGGCGAGCTGCGTGGCCCCCAGGCCGAGGAGCCTCTCGGTCTCCTGCTCACGGGTCCCGTCGACGGGGCGCAGGTCGAGGTGGAGCCGGTTCTTGAGCTCCTTGCCCTCGGGCACCTCGATGAACAACAGGCGCCCACGGCTCTCCGCGGGTGCGTCGCCGCCGGCCGGCGGGAAGATCATGCACTCCTCGTGGCCGGGCAGGTTGGGGTCGTCGGGGTCCTCGACGTAGCCGAGGACCCCGCTCCACCAGACCGACTGGGCGTAGGCGTCGCGGGCGTCGATCGTCGTGTGCTGGATGCGAGAGGTCATGGCCTCAACCTAGGGACGGCGGGTCCGCGGCGCAGCAGGAATTCCGGTCGCGACCGTCGTCCGGGTCAGGGGCTCGGGTCCCGGCCCTGGCCCCTGACCGCCTCGCGACGAGAATGCGGTTGGCGTCAGGCGAGCATGCGGTGGCCGTTCGAGATCGACAGGTTCACGACGCCAACCGCATGCTCGGCACCGAGACAGCACCGAGACAGGACGGAACGGGCCCGGGCCGACGGGCGGAGCGCCCACCGGCACTCCGCCGAGCACGAGGTTCCGCGCGCTCGACCACGAAGTTGCGGTCGCAAAGGCCCGGAGAACGACCGCAACCTCGTGCTCGGCACCCAGGCACCCAGGCACCCCAGGCGCCGGCACCCGGCCACCGCACCCCAGAGCCCCAGAGCACCCCGCCCTCACGGCACCAGGAAGCCGTCCCGCACGAGTCCCCGCACCGCGGGCAGCAGCTCGCCCGCGAGCTCTCCGGCCGGCACCTCGAACAGCGACGCGATCGCCCCGATCAGCTGACCCACGGTGAGCTCGCCGTCGCTCGCTCCCACGAGCGCCGCGAGCCCTGTCGACGCCTGGATCCCGCGGCCCAGCCCGTCGCCCTGCCGGACGATCACGACGTTCGGGTCCTCGGCGCCGGGCGTCAGGTAGCGTTCCTCGGTCACGTCGGGCGCCACGGACAGCCGGGACGACGCGAGGGCGGCGTCGTCGCGGGCCTCGAGCCAGTCGTGGGCGGCGAGCGAGGCCGCGAGGTGACCGCCGAGCGGCTGGCGCACCGACCCCGTGTGCTCCTCGAGGCGGCGCAGGCTCACGCCGTGGCCCGCACCCGGCTTGCGGAGCGTCACGATCCCGAACCCCACGGCCTCGACGTCGCGCGTCGCGAAGTCGTCGAGCCACGCCTCGTACGACGCTGCCCACGCCCCGGGCTCGCGCTCGGGCGTGGTGCCACCGTCACGGATCCACGTCTCGGCGTACTCGGCCGGGTCGAGGACCTCGCGCTGGATGATCCAGCCGTCGAGCCCGGCCTCATCGAGCCAGGCCCCGACGCGCTCGGTCCACGGCTCGCCCCGCCGGTGCTCCCAGTTGCCGAGCATCTGCGCGACACCGCCCGGCGCGAGCACGTCGCCGACGCCCAGGACCAGGTCGCGCACGAGGTCGTCTCCCGCGCGGCCGCCGTCGCGGTACTCGTACTCGGGAATGGCACCGTCGGCGGTCGACGCACCGCGGGGGGTGATGACGAACGGCGGGTTGGAGACCACGAGGTCGAACTGCTCGCCCGCGACGGGGTCGAGCATCGAGCCCTCGCGCAGGTCGAGGCGCACGCCGTCGAGGGCCGCGTTGAACTCGGCGAACCGCAGCGCGCGCCGGGAGATGTCGGTCGCGACGACGGACTGCGCGTGCCGCGACGCGTGCAGCGCCTGGATGCCGCACCCGGTCCCGAGGTCGAGCACCCGCCCCACGGGAGTCCGCATGGTCACCTGTGCGAGCGTGATCGAGGCCCCGCCCGCCCCCAGCACGTGGTCTCCCGCGAGGCGTCGCCCGGTCGCGAGCTCGCCCAGGTCGGAGGCCAGCCACCACGTGACCGGACCCGCCGCGTCGGCCGCGGCGTAGGGGCGCAGGTCGGCCAGTGCGCGCACGCCGTCGTCGGGCCCGTTGCCTGCCGCGGCCACGAGGCCGAGGCGCGCCGCGCCGTCCGTCCCGACCCCGGGCAGGGCGGCGTCGAGGTCCGCGCGGCGGACCTCGAGGCCCAGCAGGAAGAGCGCGGCGAGCACGGCACGGGGGTCCTTCTTCCGGCCCGACGACGTCGCGCCCGTCGCGTCGTCGAGCGCGGCCCGGGCGACACGCAGCGCGGGCACCGCCTGCTCGCGGTGCAGGGCCGCTGCGGCGAGCGGACCGAGGAAGTCCTCGACGCCGTCGACCGTGTAGCCGGCTCCTTCGAGGTCGGTCCGCAGGAGCGGCAGGAGGCGTGGGTCGATCGCGGGTTCACCGAGGGGCATGCGCCTATCCTCCCCCGGTGACCCGGTGCCGCGCGCGACCGCACGCGAGGACGACAGAGGGGCGGGCCCGCAGCACGTGCTGCGGACCCGCCCTTCCGGGACGGCTGGACGTCAGGCCGTGCAGTTCTCGGTCGTCCACTTCTCGACGTTGTCCGCGGCCGTCTGGAAGTCGGTCGACTGGAGCGAGTCGGAGAGCTCGGTGGCCTTCTCCATGTAGTCGTCGGCCGTGGGGTCGAGCTCGGAGAGTGCCGTGAGCGTCTCCCCCATGTTCTCGAAGCCCTCGGTCAGCGTGGTCCAGTCGGCCGCGATGGCCTCGGGGGCCTTGGCGGCCTTGAGCTCGGTGACGAGCTTGTCGAACGCCTCGCCCGCGGCCGCGGGGTCGCTCGCGTCGACGTCGTTCATCGAGTCCTCGAAGCCCTCACCCGTCTCGCAGAACGCCTTGACGTCGGCGTCGCCGCTGCAGGCGGCGAGGGAGAAGGTCAGCAGGACGGCAGTCGCGAGGCCGCCGACGGTCTTGGTCAGGTTCTTTCGGTTGGTCATGCACACCATCCTGAAGCATTCCTGTGAGGATCACGGCGAGAATTCGCGCCCTGGGGACTTCTCCCCATCGGATTCACCCGGTGCAGGTCGCGTCCAGGTAGGCAGTCACGCGTCCCGAGGCCGCCGTCATGGCGTCGGTGTCGAGGTCCTTGCCCGCGTCGTCGAGCGCGCCGACGATCGACTTCGCGGAGTCGATGTCGGCCTTGGACAGGGCTTCGGCCGCGGTCGTGACGTAGGACGTGACGGTCTTCCAGTCGGCCGCGACCTCCGCGGGCGGCTCGACGCTCGTGAGCGCGACCCGCGCGTTCTCGAAACCGGTCACCAGGGTGCGGGGGTGCTCGACGCTCATCGACACCTGGGCGGTGTTGGCCGCGGCCCAGGCCGCCTCCGTCTCGGCGCAGAACGACGTGTCGACCGCCGGGTCCGCTTCTCCGCCCGCGGCGGCGGCGGCCTCTGCGTCGGCGTCGGCTGCCGAGGCGGCGTCGGTCGCCGCGTCGACGGCCGCGCTGTCCTCGGCGGTCGAGGACCCGGTCGCAGCGGTCTTCGGCGAGGACTCGGCCGAGTCGGCGTCGCCGCCTCCCGAGCACGCCCCCAGGGCGAGGAGCGCGACGACGGCGAGCGCCGTCGTCGGGCGCAGGAACGAGGTACTCATACGTCCATCATCCTTGCTCGGCGCCCTCCTCCGAAACTCGCTGGTCACAGCAGCGGCGGAGCCCGGCGGCGCACCGGTTCGACGGGGCCCGCACGTCCGAGCCCGCGTCCGGGCGGTGCCCGCGCGACATCTCGCGCCGGAATGCGCCTTTTCTCCCTAGGATGGGCCGGTGAGTGCGACACAGCGGGGACCGGTCGACCGGCCCGACGACGACCCCGGCAGCGCAGGCCACCCCTCGGGTTCCCCGACGACCCCGGCCGCCTCCCAGCCGCCGCTCCGACGGCACACCGAGGCCCGCACGCCCGTGCAGGACCGGAGCAACCTCCGCCAGCGCGCCATGGTCGAGGCCGCGGCCCGCCTGCTCATCGCCGAGGGGTTCCCCGCCGTGACCCACCGCCGCGTCGCGAAGGCCGCCGGGGTGCCGCAAGGTTCGGCCTCGTACTACTTCCCGTCGAGCTCGTCGCTCGTCACCGCTGCGGTCGAGGCCGCCGAGGAGCTGCGGGGCTCGGCAGCGACCGAGCGTGCTGCGGCCCTCGCGCGCCGCGAGCGCTCGACGACCCGCACGGCCCGCCTGCTCATCGAGACGTTCTACGCGCCGTCGGTCGACGACTCGGTCGTCGACGTGCGCCTCGACCCCATGCTGACCGCGATGCGCGACCCCGCTCTCCGCCCCATCATGCGGGCCTCCCGCCCGCGCCTCCTGGCCGCGCTGCGGACCGTCCTGGACGCGAGCGGGTACCAGCACGTGACCGACGTCGACCTCCTGGGCCACTTCGTCGACGCCTCGCTCATGTCCGCGGCCTCCGACGGCGCCGAGCAGGTCCTCGACCGGGCGACCGAGACCACGGCACGGCTGCTCGAGCACTGGCGCTGAAGCGCCGCTCGGGCCCGGCGCCGGCCGTGGCCCGCCCCCGCGCGACGCCTCACAGCCCCCGCAGCAGCGCCCGGTAGAACACGACCCCGCGCCCCAGCGCGTCGATCGTCACGTGCTCGTCGACGCCGTGGATCGACTCGCGCTGCTCGCGCGTCATCGCGAACGGGCTGAACCGGTAGACGTGCTCGGAGATCTCGCAGAAGTGGCGCGAGTCGGACGCGCCGAGCATGACGTAGGGCGTCACGACCGCGTCGGGGTACGCCGCGCCGATCGACTCGCGGACCAGCGCGAACTGGTCTCCGTCGGTCGGCGACACGGGCGAGGGGTCCTCGCCCGAGACCACGCGCAGCTCGATCGTGGGGTCGTCGACGACGCGGCGGAGCCGCTCGACGACCGTCGCGACCGTCTCACCCGTCGCGATCCGGACGTTCGCGTTGGCCTTCGCGGACGCCGCGAGGACGTTGGCCCCGGGGCTGCCCTGGAGCTGGGTGATCGCGACGGTCGTGCGGACCATGGCGTTGGTCTCGGGGCTCACCGTCCCCAGGACCCGGGCGAGCGCGGGGCGGAGCTGGCGGGCGCTCGCGAACAGCAGCCGCAGCCCGAACGGCGAGTGGCGCCCGAGCGTGTCGATCATCTCGAGCGTCGGCTCGGGCAGGTGCGGGGGGAACGGGTGGTCGTCGATGCGCGTGATCGCGCGCGCGAGCCGGGCCGTGGCCCCTCCGCGCACGGGCGTCGAGGCGTGCCCACCGAGCGACTGCGTGCTGATCTCGAGGTCGAGGATGCCCTTCTCCGCGACGCCCACGACGGCCGTGGGCGCGGTCACGCCCGGGAAAGCCCCCTCGACGACCGCCCCGCCCTCGTCGACCACGAGCCACGGGCTGATCTTGCGCTCGCGCAGCACGGCCACGGCCGAGCGTGCGGCGTCCCCCGCGGTCTCCTCGTTGTGCCCGAACGACAGGTAGACGTCACGGTCGGGCGTGAAGCGCTGGGCGAGCAGCGACTCGACCGCCTCCAGGAGCACGACGAGCGACCCCTTGTCGTCGAGCGTGCCTCGCCCCCACACCGCGCCGTCCCGGATCGCGCCGGAGAACGGGTCGCCCGACCAGTCCTCGGCCTCGACGGGCACGACGTCGTAGTGCGCCATGAGCACCGCGGGCGCCGCGGGGGCCGCGCCCTGCCGGCCGCGCCACCGGAAGAGCAGGCCGTGGCCCGCGACGCGCTCGAGCGTGAGCCGCTCGTGCACGCGCGGGTACAGCTCGGCGAGCCGTTCGACGAACGCCTCGAAGACCGCGGGGTCCTCCTCGCCGGGCACGCGCGAGGACACGGTCGGGATGCGCACGAGCGCGCTGAGCCGCTCGGCCGTCCCGACGGCGTAGCTCGCCGGGTCGTCGCGCACCGCCTCGTCCTGGGGTCGGGTCGCGCGCGTCCCGCTGCCCGCGAACCGGCCCGTCCGCACGTCCGCACCCTGGGGCGTGAACCGCGCGGCCCGGGCGACCCCGGCGCCGACCAGGGCGAGGACCCCGGCGGTGAGGGCGCCCGCGACGGCGCGTGCCGCCGTCGGGCCCTGTCCTGTGCTCCTGCTGCTCACTGCTGCGCCTCCTTGACGACGACGGGTGCTTGCTGGGGGACGAGGGGCTCGACGGGCGCCGCCTCGGCATCCGCGAAAGCGAGCCGCGGGACGAACGCGAGCACCACGGCCGCCACGACCGCCGTGACCCCGCAGATCGTCCAGACGATCATGTAGCCGCTGAGGGACCCGGCCGTGGCCTCGGAGCCGTCGAGCGTCGCGTGCGTGCCCGAGATCAGGGCCAGCGCGAACACGCACGACGCGAACGTGCCGCCGATGGTCTTGGTCGTGTTCGTCAGGCCGGTCGCGACGGCCGTGCGCCCCACGGGTGCGGCGGCCGCGGCCGCCGCGGGGAGCGCCGCCACGAGCGCTCCCGACCCGAGCCCCGCGACGACCATGTTCGTCAGGAGGTTCGCGGTGGTCTCGTGGAACGGCAGGAACAGCAGGTAGCCGACCGCGACGAGCGAGGCCGCGAGGATGAGCGTTCGCCGGGGCGTGAGCAGCCGGGTGATGCGCGAGAACGCGAGCGCCCCCAGCAGGCACGAGACCACGTACCCGCCCACGAGCAGCGAGACCGTCATGGACGACGCACCCAGGCCGTAGCCGTAGACCTCCGGGTCGGTACGCGCGAACGTCGACAGCGGCCCCTGGGCACCCAGGATGCTGACCCCGAACAGGGCCGCGGTGACCATGATGGGCCACATGGTCGGTCGGCGCAGGACCCGCAGGTCGACGAGCGGGTCGGCCTGGCGCAGCTCGTAGCGCCCCAGGGGCCACAGCGACGCGACCCCGACCACGACGAGCCCCCAGGCCCACCACGTGCCGAGGCCGTTGGTGCGCATGAACGTGAGCCCCGCGCTGACGAGCAGCAGGGTCAGGCTCAGCAGGACCACGCCGCCGCGGTCGAGCGTGCCCTCGCCCTTCTCGGGCGACTCGGGGATGCGGAACCACACCACGAAGAACACGGCCGTCACGGCCATGGCGGGGATGCTCAGGGCCAGCCAGAGGCGGTCCTGGGCCAGCGCGCCCGCCTGCCCGCCGGCCAGCGCCCCGACGATCGCTCCCGCCTGGAGCGCGGCCACGATCACGCCGGTCGCCCTGCGTGTCAGCGACGGGCCGTCGGCACGGCCGCGCGAGCGCGCGTAGATGAGCGCGACCTGAAGCGGCAGCCACACCACGTAGAACCCCTGGAGCGACCACGCCACGAGGAACACCCAGAAGGTCGGCGAGAACGCCACGGCCCACGAGGCCGCGGCCGTCAGAGCCGTCGTGACGAGCAGCATCCGGCGGTAGCCGTGGATGTCGCCGAGCTTGGCGAAGACCGGCACGACCATGGCCGAGAGCAGCAGCTGGGCCGCCTCGAACCAGTTGACGTCGGCGTCGTGGATGTTCAGGTGCCGGGCGATGTCGGTCAGCAGCGGCGTGTAGAAGCCCTGGAGGATGCCGCTCGTGAACTCGACGAAGAACAGGTAGCCGACGATCCCGCCCGCGATCCCGCCGACCTTGAGCGCCGTGCCGTTGCCGGCCCTGTCCACGCGTCCTGGAACGCCTCTCAACATGTTCGCCTCCGCAGGGCCGGGTGGGACCGGCCTGTACCTGGCCCGCCGTTGGACCGCTCGGCAGGATACTAGGTACCTCACGTTTCACGTAGATGTCGAGGTCGGGGCCCCGGCCGCCCGTCCGCCGGCGTGGCGCAGCACGCCCTCGGGGGACGCCTCCCCGGTCAGGACGCCCTCACGCCGGAGGCGGCACGACGGTCGACCCGCGCACCACGAGGCGCGGGGCGAGCACCTCGTGCCGGTCCTCGCCCCGACCGCCCAGCCGTTCGAGCAGCAGCTCGACCGCGAGCGCCCCCATGCGCCCGCGCGGCTGGTGGACGCTCGTGAGGCGGGGGCGGGCCCGCCGGGCGAGGGCCGAGTCGTCGTAGCCGACGACCGCGAGGTCCTCGGGAACGCGCAGGCCCTGGTCGTGCGCGTGGTCCACGACGTCGAACGCCTCGACGTCGTTGCGCGCGAACACGCCCTGGTAGCCGTCCGCGACGAGGTCCGCGACCGGCGCGTCGGGGCCGACGACCCGGATCGCCTCGGCCAGGCCGTGGCGACGCATGGCCGCCTCGTAGCCCGCTCGGCGCGCGAGGCCGGCGGGGCGGGCGCTCGCGCTCACGTGCGCGATCCGCGAGCGCCCGAGGCCCACGAGGTGGTCGACCGCGAGCGCCGCGCCCCGGGCGTCGTCGTTGGTCACGGTGTCGACGCCGTCGACCGCGCCGAGCGGGCGCCCGACCATGACGACGGGTGCGCGGCGGGCGGCGGCACGCAGGTGCTCCTCCTCGAGCCAGGAGCTGATGACGACGAGCCCGTCGACGTTGAGGCCCAGCAGCGTGTCGAGGTGGCGCGCGAGGTGCCCGCGGTCGCGCGACCCGTGGACGAGCAGCACCGAGAAGCCTGCGGTGCCCGCGGCCTCTTCCACACCCGTGACGATCTCGGTGTGGTACGGGTTGTCGAGGCTCGACAGGACGGCCCCGATGAGCATCGTGCGGCCCTGCTTGAGGCTTCGTGCGAGGGCGTTGGAGCGGTAGCCGAGGTCGTCGGCCGCGCGCCGGATGCGTTCGCGGGTGCGCTCGCTGACGCCCGGGTCGCCGCGCAGGGCGAGCGAGACGAGCGACTTGGAGACGCCTGCGTGAGCGGCGACGTCGAGGAGGGTCGGGCGGGGGTTCACCGGTCCATTGTCCCCTCTCGTCGGCTCGGACCTGGAACGTTCCAGAAGTTCGGGCGTGGTTCGCCTCCCGGTCACCGGGCGGACGCCGGGCCGTCGCTTCCCGTACCTACGGTCCCACTGTGACCACGACCGACCTCACCCGCCCCGCGCCGCTCCCCGGCGCCACCGACCCGGCCGACGACGGCGCGATCCTCGCGCTCGCGAGCGTCGCGCCCCGTGTCGCAGCCCGCCGCACGCCGCCCGGCCTGGGCGCGCGCCCCGACGCGCTGCTCCTCGACTTCGGCGGCGTGATCTTCCAGACGACCAAGCGCCCCGAGGGCTACGGCGAGCTCGCGACCCACCTCAGCGAGGTGCTCGGCCGCGCGGGCCACCGCTGGTCGCCCGAGACCCTCGAGCCCGTCCTGCGCGGCGGCGTCAAGGCTCTCAAGGACTGGAAGAACGCGTCGAGCCGGCGCCTCGCGCCGCTCGAGCTGGACCACCGGACGATCTGGCACGACTTCCTCGCCTCGCCCCTGCCCCTGGCCGCGCGAGAGGTCCTCGCAGGCAGCGCGGGCACGCTGCTGGCCCGTCTGACCGCGACCCTGAGCGAGCACACCGTGCGCCCCGGGATCCCCGAGCTGCTCGCGACCGCAGCCGAGCTCGGTGTCACGGTCGGGATCGTGTCCAACGCGCACTCGGGCCGCGCGCACCGCACGCTGCTGGCCGCGCACGGCCTCGACGAGGCGTTCGGCGTGCAGGTCTACTCGGACGAGGTCGGCCTCCGCAAGCCCCACCCGGGCATCATCGCGATGGCCGCGCGCGCGCTCGGCACGACCCCCGAGCGGACCTGGTACGTGGGCGACACGCTCGACCGCGACGTGGTCGCCGGACGCCGCGCCGGCGTCGGGGCCGTGATCCTCACGCGCCACCACAGCGACGTCCCGCCCTACCCCGTGACCGACACGGCCGATGCCGTGCTCGACACCCCCGAGGGGATCGCGGACCTGCTGCGCGCGTCGACCCGCCCTGCGGGGACGCCGGACGCGGCGCCGGGCGCCGCGGCGGAGGGTGCGGCCGACGCGCCCGCGGGACGCCCGTCGGCCCTCCTGCTCGACCACGGCGGCGTCGTCGTGACCTCGGTGCCCGACGACGCGGCGCGCCTCGCGTTCGGACGTCACCTCTCGCAGCGGCTCGCCGTCGCGGGGTACGCACTCTCGCCCGAGGAGGCGGTCGAGGCCGTGGCCGGTGCGCGCGTGCGCCACCGCGCCTGGAAGGACCGGCACGAGGGGGCACCCGCCGCGGGCACTCCCGCGGACCCCGCGGCCGGGCTCGTCGAGGACGTCGAGGAGATCGACGCGACGACCTTCTGGGTCGAGCTGGTCGGCCCGGCCCTCGCCCACCTCGGGGACGGGATCGAGGACTGGCTGCGCGCCGAGGCGTACGCGCTGATCCTCGAGTACGCGCGCTCCAAGAGCCTGCCGACCCTGCGCCCGGGGGTGCGCGACGTGCTCGAGGCCGCGCGCGCCGGCGGGGTCCCCGTCGCGATCGTGTCCAACACGGTCTGCGGACGAGCGGTCCGCGAGGAGCTCGAGGCGTTCGGGATCGACCACCTCGTGGGCGTGCACGTCTACTCGGACGAGCTCGGCTACCGCAAGCCCGACCCGGTCACGGCCCGCACGGCCCTGACCGCGCTCGGCGCCGACCCCCGGTCCGCGTGGTTCGTCGGGGACAAGCCCCACCGTGACGTCCTGGCCGCGCGCGGCGCCGGCGTCGGGACCGTCGTGCTCGTGCGCGGCGGGTCGAGCAGCGACGCGACCCTCGACTCGGCCGACGGCGCCCTCCGGCCCGACCACGTGATCGCCGAGGTCGGAGACCTCCTGGCGCTCTGGGCCGCCGCGTCACGGCCGTCGCCGACGCCCCCGCGGCGGCACGACGGCTGACCCGGCAGCCCACGCCCTTCCCCTCACGCACCGCCCGTCAACCACCGCAGCACCTACCGCCCCAGGAAGGCACACCATGAACGGCTCCGCGAGCTCCACCGCCCCGGCCCGTCAGTCCCCGCCCACCTCGTCCGCCCGGAAGCCGGCCGCGCCCGTGAGCGCCCTGCGCCGCCGCCTGCACGACCCGGACGGCATCAGCAGCTCCCAGAAGCTCATGATCCTCGTGCTGTCGATGACGTTGTTCGGGGTCTCCGACATCGTCACCGGGATCGTGCCGAGCATCGAGGTCGGTCCGTTCGAGCTCGAGGTCGCGTACTTCGCGTTCATCCCGGTGGTCCTCGCCGCCCTGTTCTGCCCGCTGTGGGTCGCGATCGGCGCACCGCTCGGCGAGATAGTCTTCTCCGACATGCTGCTCGGCGACTTCGGCGGTCTGGGCGAGCTCGAGGGCTTCCTCCAGCTCCTGCTGGGCATCTACGTCGCGGGCTGCATCGTGCGCGACCCGCGCAACCGTCGCCAGCTCTTCGCCGCGGCGCTCGCCCTGGTCTCGATCGACAAGGTCTCCTCGGGGCTCATCGACCTCGCCAAGGTCGGGATCGGGATCGACCCGGAGACGCTCGAGGAGTCGAACGGGTTGTTCCAGGCGGTGCTGGTGTCCGAGTCGATCGAGCTCGTCATGGCGCTGCTCATCACGGGCGTCCTGTTCGGTGCCCTGCCGGCCATGTGGCTCGCGCCGCGCCTCTACGGGAAGATCGAGCCGCTCATGGGCCTGCGCCCGCGCGACCCCCAGAACCCGCCGCGGCTCGTCGGGCCGCGCGGCACGCCGTTCTGGCTCATCGGTGTCCTGGCGCTGCTCGGGGCCGTGGCGATCGGCGTGGTCTCGCAGTGGGAGGAGTTCGTGGGCCGCGAGGGCGGCCTCATGACGCTCGGCGCGTTCCAGCCCGACTTCGTCGACGAGTACGGCACGGCCTACCTCTGGGTGGCCCTCACGGTGGCCGCGCTGGCGGTCGCCGGGGCGTGCGTGCTGGTCGCGGTCCTGCGAGCCCGACGGCGCCGCGACGCAGGTGCGCCGCTCACCTCGGCCTCGCAGCAGCACGCAGCGGACCGGGGCGAGGTCTGATGCCCGCGCCGGCCATGGCGATCGAGGTCCGCGGGCTCACGTTCCGCTACCCGGGCGCCGAGGAGGACACGCTGCGCGGGGTCGACCTGCGGATCGAGGCGGGCGACTTCGTCGCCGTGGTCGGCGGCAACGGGTCCGGCAAGACGACGCTGTGCAAGACGTTCAACGGCCTGGTCCCGCACTTCTGGTCGGGCGACCTCGAGGGCTCGGTCCACGTCCTGGGCCAGGACACGGCCGAGGTGGGGGTCGCCGAGCTCTCGCACAGCGTCGGATACGTCTTCCAGGACTTCGGCAACCAGCTCGTGCGCCCCACGGTGCGCGACGACGTCTCGTTCGCCCCCGTCAACTTCGGCCTGGCCGACTGGCGGGAGCGGACGACGACCGCGCTCGAGACCCTCGACATCACCTCGCTGGCCGACCGGTTCACCTGGCAGCTCTCGGGAGGCCAGCAGCACCTCACGGCCATCGCCGGTGCGATCGCGCTGACCCCCTCGGTGCTCGTGGTCGACGAGCCCGTGGCCGAGGTGGACCCGCACCGCGCCCAGGAGATCTACGAGCACCTGTCGCGACTCAACCGGGAGCTGGGCATCACGATCGTCGTGGTCGAGCACCACGCCGAGTTCGTGGCCCGCTACGCCCGGTCGGTGGTCCTCATGGCCGACGGGCTCCCCCGCTGGCACCTGCCCGTCGCCGAGGCCCTGGCCCGGACCGAGGACCTCGAGGCCGCGAACATCCCGGTCCCGCAGGTCACCGCGGTCGCCCGGGCCTTCGAGCCGCACGGCCCCGTGCCCTCGACCGTCCCCGCGGCGATCGAGTGGCTGCGGGACCGGCAGCTCGCCGACCCGGCCCCGGCGACGCCGTCGGGGTCGGGTCCGGACCGGGGCACGGCAGCGGACAGACCCGTGGCAGACGACCAGGCGGCGGAGGCTCCGGGCGAGGGCACCGGCGCTCCGGGAGCGACGGCCCCGCACCGCGGCCCCGTCATCGCCCGCGTCGAGCGGGTCACCCGCGCCTACCGCACGCTCGCCGGTCCTCGGTCGGTCGTGATCGACGGGCTCGACCTCGACCTGCACGAGGGCGAGCGCGTGGCGCTCGTGGGTTCGAACGGTGCCGGGAAGTCGACCCTCCTCAAGCTCCTGTCCGGGCTCGACGTCCCGGACGCAGGGAGCGTGAGCGTCGACGGGACCGACACCCGGACCGTCTCGGCCGCTGAGCTCGCCGACACGGTCTGCTACCTGTGCCAGCGCCCCGAGGAGATGTTCCTCAAGGACTCCGTCCGGGCCGACGTCGCGATGCACCCCGCCGGACGCCGCGTGCCCGGGACCGCGGCGCTCGTGACCGAGGTCCTCGACCGCGTCGACCTGACCTCCCTCGCCGACCGTGACGGGCGGCTGCTGTCCGGCGGCCAGCAACGGCGGGCGACGCTCGCCGTCGGGCTCGCGATGCGGCCCCGCCTGCTGCTGCTCGACGAACCCACGTCGAGCCTCGACCTGCGCAGCCGCGACGACGTGATCGACATGCTCGCGGCCCTCGCGGCGCACATCCGGTGCACCGTGATCGCGACCCACGACATGCACCTGGTCGCCGAGTGGGCGGACCGGGTGATCGTCCTCGACCAGGGGCAGGTCATCGCCGACACCGACCCCCGGACCCTCTTCTCGCGCCAGGACCTCCTGCGCCAGGCCCGCCTCGTCCCACCACAGGTCGTCCAGCTCGGGGCGGCCCTCGGGCTGGAGCCCGCCCCGCTGTCGGTGCCCGAGCTCGTGGCCCGGCTGTCCCTGCGGACCACGACCCCCGACGCGACCCTACGCACCAACGGGAGGCTCTCGTGAGCAGCACCACCGGCGTCACGACCACGCTGTCCGCGCAGGTCCCGCCGCGCCCGGCACCACGCACCGACGCTCCCCCTCCGACCGGCGCCGGGCGCGGGCGGTCCTCGCGACTCCGCCGGGCCGACAGCGAACGACTGTCGCTCGAGTGGATCAAGCTCGAGCTCATGCGTGTCGCCTACGCGACGCGCGGCGGGTTCCTCGCCCGGCGCGACCCGCGCGCGGTGCTCTTCTGGTACGCACTGTGCGGGCTGGCACCGTGGTTCACGTACGACCTCACGGTGCTCGCGATCCTGTTCGTGATCGCGGCGGGCACCGCCCTCGCGGCAAGGATCGGGCCCCTCCTGCTCGGGGTGTTCGCGCTCGGGATCGCGGGGCAGTGCCTCTACCTGCTGGCGCTCGTCTGGTTCCTCCAGGGCGACGCGACCGCGATCCAGGGGCTCGCGGTCATCACGCTCAAGCTCGGCACGGTCTCGCTCGTGAGCATGGCCGCGTTCGTCTCGCTCGACCCCGAGAAGCTCTCCGACGCCCTGCTCGCGCTGCACGCTCCCGCGATGCTGGGGTTCGGGGTCAGCTACGGCTACCGGATGCTGCCGCTGCTGATCGACGAGTTCCACACGATCGTCGACGGCCATCGTCTGCGCGGACCACGCGCGACCCGGCACGGCCTGCTCGGCTGGCGCACCGCACGGCGGGTCTCGCTCATCGTCGTCGAGTCGTTCTACCCGCTCATGCTCAACACGGCCAAGCGGACACGGACGACGGTCGAGGCCCTCGAGACCAAGGGCTTCACGACCGAGCGGCGTGACGACGCCGGCCGACGCATCCGCCTCGCGCACCTGGCGTTCGGGGCGGGCGACGTCGCGCTGCTCGCGACGTCGCTCGTCGTCGTGGTCGCGGCGTTCGTGGTGGGTACGACGTGGCCGGTGCTGGGCTGAGGGAGCGGGCAGGGCGATCGCCCTGC
>NZ_JBHXBO010000033.1:0-24417 GCF_042726775.1 Oerskovia sp. NPDC060287 | reverse complement strand
CGCCGAGTTCGGCTTCAGCCCCAACAAGGTCGTGTGTTCGTCGCCGGTCCCGCGCAGCCAGGCGGTGTCCTGGTCGCGGTCGACCACCTCCAGGCCCCAGACCTCGGCGTAGAAGTCGGCGGACTCGTCGCGACGGCGCCCCGCGAGCCCGCGCCGGCGCAGAGCGACTCGAGCTCGGCCACGGCCTCGGTGACGCCCGTCGTGTCGATGCTGTCGCCGGTGCCCTTGAAGAGGTCGTCGGCCATCTGGAACGGGGTCTTGATGCTGCTGATGAGGGCGTTGGCGTCCTCGGGTCCAGCGAGGCGCAGGACGGCCTCGAGCTGGATGTTGGTGCTGCGCATGGCGTTCGACTCGTCCTCGGTGAGGGCGGTCATGTCGTACTCGAGCTCGTCGGTGACGCGCTGCGCGAGCGACTGGTCGCCGCCGTCGAAGTACTTCGCGCACACCTCGGCGCTCGTGGCGCCGGTGGGGGTCTCGTCGGGCGAGGAACCGCTGTCGGTTGCCGTGTCGGTCGCGCACGCGCTCAGGAGCGCGATAGCGCCCACAGCCGCAAGTGCCAGCATCTGCTTTCTCATGCATCCATGAAATCACGCGGGAACCCGGGTGAAAGTATGCATAAGGGGGACGGATGTCCAAGAGTGAGCGACGTCTCATTCCGCGGTCACCCTGGGAGCGATTCCGCGTGATCGGGATCACGCGATGCTGTCAGGTCGGACCTCACAGCGACCGCTCAGCCCGCACCTGCGGAGGGCACACGCCAGGTCCGTAGACCAGAGGCATGACCTTCCACGACCCGCAGCCCAGCACCTCGTCCGCCCCCGAGCCGCCCGTCGTCGCGCCGCCACCCCGGCGGCGTCGACGGCGGCTCCTGCTCGGCGGAGGGCTGGCCCTCACCCTGGCCCTCGGCGGGACGACCGCGTGGGCGCTCGACCGGTTCGTGGTCGAGCACGTAGAGATCGCCGACGTCTCGGCCTACGAGGCGAGCCAGGCCTCGGCGAGCGGCTCCGCGGAGGCGGCGACGTCGTCGGGCACCTCGGACGCGGGGGCGGCCTCGTCCTCCGACGGGACGAGCGTGAGCGTGCGCCAGGTCGTCGAGGGCACGGGCGACGACACCGTGACGTACTACGTCGCGGACGTCGTCCTGGGGGACGCGACCGACCTGCGCTCGGCGTTCGCCCAGGACGCGTACGGCGAGAACATCACCGAGAAGACCTCCGACATCGCGGCCGACAACGACGCGCTCTTCGCGATCAACGGCGACTACTACGGCTTCCGGTCCACTGGCATCGTGATCCGCAACGGCGTCGTCTACCGCGACGAAGGGGCTCGCGAGGGGCTCGCGTTCTACCGCGACGGGAGCGTCGAGGTCTACGACGAGACCACCACGACCGCCCAGGAGCTCGTGGACGCGGGCGTGTGGAACACGTTGTCGTTCGGGCCAGCCCTGCTCGAGGACGGCGAGGTGATCGACGGGATCGACGACGTCGAGGTCGACACCAACGTCGGCAACCACTCGATCCAGGGCGAGCAGCCGCGGACCGCCGTGGGGGTGATCGACGAGAACCACCTCGTCTTCGTCGTGGTCGACGGACGCAGCGCCGGGTACAGCCGCGGCGTGACCATGACCGAGCTCGCCGAGATCATGCAGGACCTGGGCGCCACGACCGCGTACAACCTCGACGGCGGCGGGTCCTCGACCATGTACTACGACGGCGAGCTCGTCAACGACCCCCTCGGCCGCGGCGCCGAACGAGGCACCTCCGACATCCTGTACGTCGGGGAGTGAGCGGCCGTGATCGTGCTGGTCCCGGCCTACGAGCCGGACGGGAAGCTCGTGCAGCTGGTCACCGACCTGCGTGCCACGGACGCGGTGCGGGGGATCGTCGTGGTCGACGACGGCAGCGGGGCGAGGTTCCGCCCCGTGTTCGACGACGTCGCACGCCTCGGAGCGGTCGTCGTCGGGTTCGCGGCCAACCGTGGCAAGGGCGCGGCGCTGCGGCGCGGTCTCGCCGAGGTCGCGCGGCGCTGGCCCGGCGAGGACGTGGTGTGCGCCGACGCCGACGGGCAGCACCGAGTCGCTGATGTCCTGCGGGTCGGGGAGCGGGTGTCCGACGGCGAGGGGGCCGTGGTCCTCGGGGCGCGCGCGTTCGCCGGCGACGTGCCCGTGCGCAGCCGGTTCGGCAACACCGTGACGCGGTGGCTGTTCCGGGCGGCGACCGGGCTGCGGGTCCAGGACACCCAGACCGGCCTGCGCGGGTACCCCGCCTCGATGATCGGGTGGCTGCTGGACGTGCGCGGCGACCGGTACGAGTACGAGCTCAACGTGCTGCTGTCCGCTGCGCGCGAGGGGCGCCCCGTGGTCGAGGTCGAGATCGAGACCATCTACCTCGACGACAACTCCTCGTCCCACTTCCGGCCGCTCGCCGACTCCGCCCGCATCTACGCGCCGCTGCTCGCGTTCTCGCTGTCGTCGCTGCTCGCGTTCGGGATCGACACCGCGGCGCTCCTGGTGCTCGACGCCGTGACCGGGTCGCTGCTCGTGTCCGTCGTGGGAGCGCGGGGGCTCAGCGGCGCCGTGAACTTCCTGGTGAACCGGCGGGTGTTCGCTGGTGCTGGTGCTGGTGCTGGTGCTGGTGCTGGTGCTGGTGCTGGTGCTGGTGCTGGTGCTGGTGCTGGGACGGCGGGCGACCGGGGGCGCGGGCAGGGGCCCGGTCACGGGCGGCGGGCCGCGCTGCGGTACGCGGCGCTCGCGGTCGGGCTGCTGGTCGCGGGGTACGGGATGCTCTGGGGTCTGACCGGGCTGGGGCTCGCGCTGCTGCCGGCGAAGGTCCTGACCGAGATACTGCTGTTCGCGACGAGCTATCAGGTGCAGAGGCGCGTGGTGTTCCGCCCGGGGGTGCCGGGTGGTGCCCCGGTGCCAGGCGACGGAGAAGGGCCGACGGCCCGTGCGTCGACGGTGCCGACCGGGACGCCTGCACCGGTCGGGTCGGTCGCGGCCTCTGGGCGGTCGGTCGTCGAGCACGAGGTTCCGCGCGCTCGACCACGAGGTTGAGGTCGCGGAGGTCGTCAGAACGACCGCAACCTCGTGCTCGGCGCAGGGGCGGACCGTGGCAAGGTCACCGTGGGGCGAGGAGCTGACTCGGCGCCGAGCATGCGGTCGGCGTCGGCCGACCATGCGGTTCTCGTCGTGATCGGCCCGAACATCGACGCCCACCGCATGCTCGGCAGCGGGCCGAGATCCGGGACCCCACGAGGCTCACCGTCGAGCACGGGGTTCCGCGCGCTCGACCACGAGGTTGAGGTCGCGGAGGTCGTCAGAACGACCGCAACCTCGTGCTCGGCACAGGTGGGCACCGAGCACCGAGCACCGAGCCGGGTCGGTGCGAGAGGGGCCGGCAGTCGCCCGATGCAGACCCGCTCCGTCCGTGCGGGAGAATCTGAGCGTGCAGATCATCCACGTGACCGACCCGGCCGACCCGCGCCTCGCCGACTACACAAACCTCACGGACGTCGAGCTCCGCTCGAAGAACGAGCCGGAGAAGGGCATGTACATCGCCGAGAGCACCACGGTGATCCACCGTGCGCTCCGTGCCGGGCACCGGCCGCGGTCGTTCCTCATGGCCGAGAAGTGGCTCCCGGGTCTCGAGGAGGCGATCTCCGCCGTCGGGCTGGACGACGGGCCCGGAGGCACGGGTGCGCCCGTGCCCGTGTACATCGCCGAGCCCGCCGTCCTGGAGTCGATCACCGGCTTCAACCTGCACCGCGGCGCGCTCGCGGCCATGCACCGGCCCGTGCTGCCGAGCGTGCACGAGCTGCTCACGACCGCCCGGGACGGGCAGGGCGCACGACGGGTCGCGATCCTGGAGGACATCGTCGACCACACCAACGTCGGCGCGATCTTCCGGGGAGCGGCGGGGCTCGGGGTGGACGCCGTCCTGGTGTCGCCGCGGTGCTCGGACCCGCTCTACCGGCGCAGCGTGCGGGTGTCGATGGGGACGGTGTTCCAGGTCCCGTGGACGCGGCTCGAGACCTGGCCGGGCGGTGTCGAGGAGCTGCGCGAGCACGGGTTCACGGTCGCGGCCCTCGCGCTGTCGGACGACTCGCTGACGCTCGACGAGTACGTCGCGCGCGGGGACGAGAGGTCGGCGTTCGTGTTCGGGACCGAGGGGCACGGCCTGCACCGCTCGACGCTCGCGGCCGTCGACCACGTCGTGAAGATCCCGATGAGCGGGGGAGTGGACTCGCTCAACGTCGCGGCGAGCGCCGCGGTGGTGTTCTGGGCGACGCGCACGTAGTGGTCGCCTGACTGGCGCCGTCCCGTGGGTCGCGCCGGGTCGTGAGGGCGGGAGGGGTTCTCACGGAGCCGCAACAATGGTGGTGGCTCCGCAGAAAGCACACCCATCGTTGGCAGGGTGACCGTCGCTGAGCACCGCTCGTGCCGCTGATGTCGAGCGAGCCGCCACGACGAGGTGGCCCTGCAGAAACTACTGACCGGATGAGCGCGTGAGCGACGCGGTCGGGCACCCGGGAACCGGCCCCGATACAGAGCCCCATCACGCCGCCTGACCTCGCAGGACGTCGATTGTGACGGAAGGCACAAAGTGGCGGCCTCCTCGCCGAGCCCCTCGGTCAGCAGCCGTTCTTCGGGCGAAACGCCCTCCTCGGCCCGCCGCCCGCGGGCCTGGCCCGGCCCACCGTCGGGCCCCACGGGCGTCCCGGCCCCCAGCCCGCCCGAGTTGATCCGCAACAACGCCCCGCCCCTGCAAAGCAGCAGGTCAGGCGGGCTCGGAAGCCGCTGTCCCGGTTCAGGACCAAGGGCGCGCGGTCAGGACCAAGGTCCCGTTACCCACGAGTCGATTCGTTCATAAGTTCTGGGTGCCCCACGCCCCCACTTCTCGGACGGAGACACCCGGTGGTCACAGCCGACGTAGCCCCCAGACCAGCACACCAGGTGAGCACCGACGCGCGCCGCGACCTCCTCGACTGGGACCCCAACGACCCCCAGCGCTGGGACTCGAAGGTCGCCTGGAGCACGCTCTGGGTCACGACGTTCAACCTCATGCTCGCGTTCATCATCTGGTACCTGCCCGGGGCCCTCATCCCCACGCTCGGCACGGTCACCGGGTGGGACCTGAGCGAGAGCCAGTCGTACTGGCTGCTCGCCATGCCCGGCCTGACGGGCGGTCTGCTCCGCATCGTCTGGATGATGCTGCCGCCCATGCTCGGCACCCGCAAGATGCTCACGCTGTCCGCGCTCCTCATGATCATCCCGTTCGTCGGGTGGACCTGGGTCGTGATGCTCCCGACGCAGCCCTCGTACGCGCTGCTCGTCGCGCTGGCCCTCGCGGCCGGCCTCGGTGGCGGCGTCTTCTCGGGCTACATGCCCTCGACGTCGTACTTCTTCCCCAAGAGCAAGCAGGGCACGGCTCTGGGCCTGCAGGCCGGGATCGGCAACTTCGGCGTCTCGGTCGTCCAGTTCGTCGTCCCGTGGGCCATCGGGTTCGGGATGTTCGGCCTCGCCGGACAGCTCGCGCACCCGCAGAACGCCGAGCCGCGCCAGGTCTGGCTCCAGAACCCCGGGCTCATCTTCATCCCGTTCGCGGTCGTCGGGGTCGTGCTCGCCTGGACCCTGCTCAAGTCGGTGCCGGTCAAGGCCAACCTCAAGCAGCAGTTCGACATCTTCCAGAACAAGCACACCTGGCTCATGACCATGGAGTACGTCCTGACGTTCGGGATCTTCTCCGGCCTCGCCGGCACGTTCGGCATGCTGCTCAAGCAGCAGTTCGGCCCGGAGTACCTGACCTGGGTCTTCCTCGGCGCGCTCGTCGGTTCGCTCGCCCGCATGTGCTGGGGGCCGCTCTGCGACCGCTTCGGCGGTGGCGTGTGGACCGTGGTGTCCGGGATCGGCGTCGCAGCCTCGGCCGGGCTCGTGCTGTTCGGGCAGGTCACGGTCGCGGACGGCGAGACGCCCAGCCTCCCGATCTTCATGACCGGGATGGTCCTGATCTTCTTCTTCTGCGGGGTCGGCAACGCCGCGACGTTCAAGCAGATGCCCATGATCTTCCCGGCCCGCCAGGCGGGTGGCGTGATCGGCTGGACGGCCGCGATCGCCGCGTTCGGACCGTTCCTGTTCTCGATGCTGTTCAACTACCTGCCGAGGACGGCCGTGTTCGGCGGGATCATCGCCTACGCGCTCCTGTGCGCGGGCATCGCCTGGCACTTCTACGCACGCCCCGGCGCCGAGGCCAAGAGCTGACCGTGCGCCCGTCAGCAGTGCGTCCTGCACGCCCCGCGCCCGGCCTCGCCCCCTCGGGCGAGGCCCGGCCGGGTGCGGCCACGCCGGGAGCGCCCCGGTCGGGTGCGCCCCGGTCAGGCGGGCGCTACCCGGCCCGCCACGAGGATCGGGATCTGCGCGGCCTCGTCGTGGCGCCCCACGTCCACCGTCTCGAGCCGGGCGACGCAGTGGTGCTCCCCGAACTGGGGGACCAGGGCGGTCGCGCGCCGGCTCGACCCGAGCTCGGCGAGCGCGCCGTTGATGAACCCCGCGTGCAGCGAGCACACGACCTGCGGGGTGCAGCGGGCCGTCGCGACGAACGGGCAGTTGTTGAGGACGAGCGCGTCCATGCCCGCGCCTCCCGGCGACGCGACCTGCGCAGCCGGCTCGTCGCCGAGCGTGGGGGCGAACCAGAGCGCGTCGAGCTTGGACACGAGCCGGGCCGAGACCTCGCGCTCGTCGACGACCTCGTCGGGCTCGGGCGCCTCGGTGAGGTTGCGGCCCCACGTGCGGCCCACGGCGTACGTCACGGCTCCGGCCTCGGGCACGTTGTCCGCGACCGCGGTCGTCAGCGCCTCGGCCAGGAGACGGTAGGCCTGAGCGCGCTCGTGCGTCTGGTTGGGCAGCGTGCCGCGATACAGGACCTTGGGACGTCCGGGCGTCGTGCGGGTCTGCTGGGTGCGCTCGGCCAGGCCCGCGTCGACGAGCGACTCGAGGTGGAACCGCGCGGTGTTCTGGTGGACGCCCACCTGTTCCGCGATGTCCTGGACGGACACCGGCGCCTTGGAGTCGCGCAGCAGCTGGATGACGTGCGTCCGCCGTCCGCCGTGGTTGCTGCGACCCGTCGTGCCGTCGAACCCACCGTTGACGTGCTGTCTGGGCACGTGCTCGCCCCACTTCTTCCCGTTCCTGGATCTCTGGTCCCGAGCCGCAGGGGTGCCCCCGCCCGCTGCGCTCGACACGACAACTCTCGCACGCGCGGCCGGTCCGCCGCACGGAGCCCCCTCCCGGGTGCCTCCGTCGCCCGTGCGTCGAACGCCCCCCACGCAGTCCCCGAGGAGCTCTCGCCATGACCATCGACGACCAGGCGGCCATGTCGCCCCTGATGAGAAAGCTGCTCACGACGCGCAGCCACTTCCCCCAGACGGAGGTGTTCGACTCGGCGCACGCCATGATCGAGACGAACCCCTCGGAGTGGGACCGGTTCTACCGGGACCGCTGGGCGCACGACAAGGTGGTGCGCTCGACCCACGGCGTGAACTGCACGGGGTCGTGCGCGTGGGACGTGTACGTCAAGGACGGGCTCATCACCTGGGAGCACCAGGGCACCGACTACCCGACGACGGGCCTCGACAGCCCCGAGTACGAGCCGCGCGGCTGCCCGCGCGGCGCCTCGTTCTCCTGGTACACGTACTCGCCGTCGCGCGTGCGCTACCCGTACGTGCGCGGCGTCCTGCTCGACATGTACCTCGACGCGCGCTGCCGCCTGGGCGACCCCGTGCTCGCGTGGGCCGAGGTCGTCGAGAGCCCGCTCAAGGCGACGCTCTACAAGAAGGCCCGCGGCAAGGGCGGTCTGGTCCGTGCGGACTGGGAGCTCGCGACCGAGATCATGGCCGCGGCCCACGTCTACACGATCAAGGCGTACGGGCCGGACCGCTGCGTCGGCTTCACCCCGATCCCGGCCATGTCGATGGCGAGCTTCGGCGTCGGGACCCGCTTCCTGTCGATGATCGGCGGGACGCTGCTGAGCTTCTACGACTGGTACGCGGACCTGCCGCCCGCGAGCCCGCAGATCTGGGGGGACCAGACCGACGTCCCCGAGTCGGGCGACTGGTGGAACTCGAGCTACATCATGATGTGGGGCTCGAACGTCCCCGTGACGCGCACGCCCGACGCGCACTTCCTCGCCGAGGCCCGCTACAAGGGGACCAAGGTCGTCGCGATCAGCCCCGACTACGCGGACAACGTGAAGTTCGCGGACGACTGGCTCGCGCCCGCCCCGGGCACGGACGGCGCGCTCGCGCAGGCCATGGGACACGTGCTGCTCACCGAGTTCTACCGTGACCGTCAGGTCCCCTACTTCGAGGCGTACTCGCGCACGTACACGGACGCGCCCTTCCTGGTCACGCTCGACGAGGCGCCGCCCTCGGCATCCCCGGACACCACGGGGCCCGACGGCGCCCCCGCCCCGGTCTTCCGGCCCGCCAAGTTCCTCACGGCGGCCGACCTGGACGGGCTGCCCGTCGCGGGGGCGACGGGCGAGCGCCCCGAGTTCCGTCCGGTCTTCCTCGACACGGCCGCCGACGCGCTCACGGTGCCGAACGGCACGCTGGCCGACCGGTGGACCGAGGACGGTGTGGGTCGCTGGAACCTCGACCTCGAGGACCACGACCCGGCGCTGAGCCTCCTGGGCCTGACGCACGCGGGCACCGAGGCCCGCGGCGTCGTCGTCGAGCTGCCACGGTTCGACGTGGGGGAGACCGAGGGCGGGACCTCGGTCCTGCGCGGAGTCCCCGCGATCCGCGTGGGCGGACGTCTCGTGACGACCGTGTTCGACCTGCTCATGGCCCAGTACGGGGTGGGCCGCGACGGTCTGCCCGGTGCGTGGCCCACGGGCTACGACGACCCGACGTCGCCCGGGACCCCTGCGTGGCAGGAGTCCCTGACCGGGGTCCCGGCCCAGCAGTGCACCCGGATCGCGCGCGAGTTCACGCGCAACGCCGAGGTGAGCAAGGGCAGGTCCATGATCATCATGGGCGCGGGGACCAACCACTGGTACCACGCGGACACCATCTACCGGACGTTCATCGCGCTCCTGACGCTCACGGGGTGCCAGGGCGTCAACGGTGGCGGCTGGGCGCACTACGTGGGCCAGGAGAAGGCCCGACCCGTGACGGGGCAGCAGCACATGGGCTTCGCGCTCGACTGGCAGCGACCGACCCGCCACATGGCCGGCACGGCGTTCTGGTACACCGCGACCGACCAGTGGCGCTACGAGGGCTTCGGGGCGGACGAGCTCGCGTCCCCGACGGGGCCCGGCACCCTCAAGGACCGCAGCATGATGGACTGCCTGACCCAGGCGGCCCGCATGGGCTGGACGCCCTCGCACCCCGGGTTCGACCGCAACCCGCTCGACCTGTGCGACGAGGCCGCGGCCGCGGGCGTCCCGGTCGCCGACCACGTGGTCTCCGAGCTGCGCAGCGGGAACCTCAAGTTCGCGGTCGAGGACCCCGACGACCCGCAGAACTTCCCGCGTGTCCTGACCGTCTGGCGCGCGAACCTCATCGGCAACTCGGCCAAGGGCAACGAGTACTTCCTCAAGCACCTGCTGGGCGCCGACTCGTCGCTGCGAGCGCACGAGACCCCGCCCGAGCGTCGACCGGAGGAGGTCGTCTGGCGGGACGAGGCCCCCGAGGGCAAGCTCGACCTGCTGACCAACATCGACTTCCGCATGACCTCGACGTCGCTCTTCGCGGACGTCGTGCTGCCGGCGGCCACCTGGTACGAGAAGCAGGACATCTCGACCACGGACATGCACCCGTTCGTGCACGCGCTCAACGCCGCGATCGCACCTCCGTGGCAGGCCCGGACCGACTACGACGCGTTCCTCGGGCTCGCCGACAAGGTCTCCGAGCTCGCCAAGACCCACCTGGGCACCCGCACCGACGTCATCGCGGCGCCGCTCACGCACGACACCCCCGACGAGATGGCCCAGCCGGGCGGCGTCGTGCTCGACTGGCGCAAGGGCGAGTGCGAGCCCGTGCCGGGCGTGACGATGCCGCGCCTCGTGGTGGTCGAGCGTGACTACACCCAGATCGCGGAGAAGATGCGCGCCGTCGGGCCGCTGATCTCGAAGGTCGGCACCACGACCAAGGGGGTCACGGTGGTCCCCGAGCAGGCCGTCGAGTTCCTCGCGAAGGCCAACGGCGTGCGCAAGGACGGCGTCGCGAAGGGCCGCCCCTCGCTCGAGACCGCCGCGCACTTCTGCGAGGCGATCCTTGCGCTGTCGGGCACGACCAACGGAGCGGTCTCGGTCGCGGGCTTCAAGGCCCTCGAGAAGCGGGTCGGCAAGCCGCTCGCGGACCTGGCCGAGGAGAACCACGACCGCCAGGTCACGTTCGCCCAGACCCTCACGGGCCCGCAGAACGTGTTCACGAGCTACGAGTGGTCGGGTTCCGAGCAGGGCGGGCGGCGCTACTCGCCGTTCGTGGTCAACGTCGAGCGGCTCAAGCCGTGGCACACGCTCACGGGGCGCCAGCACTTCTTCGTCGACCACGACTGGATGACCGAGCTCGGCGAGCAGCTCCCGGTCTACCGGCCGCCGCTCGACATGGCGCGCCACTTCGGTCACCAGGGCTTCAGCGAGCCCGGCTCGACCGAGGTCACCGTGCGCTACCTGACGCCGCACTCCAAGTGGTCGATGCACTCGCAGTTCCAGGACAACCCGTACATGCTCGCGCTCTCGCGCGGGGGCCCCACGATCTGGATCTCGGAGGAAGACGCACGGACCGCGGGGATCGCGGACAACGACTGGATCGAGGCGGTCAACCGCAACGGCGTGGTCGTGGCCCGCGCCGTGGTCTCGCACCGCATGCCCACGGGCACGGTCTACATGTACCACTCGAAGGACCGCAACATCGACGTGCCCAAGGCCGAGGCGTCGGGCAAGCGAGGGGGCATCCACAACGCGCTGACGATGATCATGATGAAGCCCACGCACCTCCTGGGCGGGTACGGCCAGCTCACGTACGCCTTCAACTACTACGGGCCGACCGGCAACCAGCGCGACGAGTACACGGTCATCCGTCGGCGCAACCAGGAAGTGGAGTACTGAGATGCGGGTCATGTCGCAGGTAGCGATGGTCATGAACCTCGACAAGTGCATCGGCTGCCACACGTGCTCGGTCACGTGCAAGCAGACGTGGACGAACCGCGACGGCGTCGAGTACGTGTGGTTCAACAACGTGGAGACCAAGCCCGGGACGGGGTACCCGCGCGGGTACGAGGACCAGGACCGGTGGCACGGCGGGTGGGAGCTCGACCGCAAGGGCCGGCTCCGGCTCCGCTCGGGAGGCCGGCTGCGCCGTCTCGCGTCGATCTTCGCGAACCCCGACCTCCCGGGGCTCGACGACTACTACGAACCCGCGACGTACGACTTCGACCAGCTGATCTCCGCGCCGGCGAACTCGCCGCAGATCCCGGTCGCACGCCCCAAGAGCGCGATCACGGGCAAGGACATGAAGATCACGTGGGGGCCCAACTGGGACGACGACCTGGGCGGCTCCCCGCAGATCGCCTCGAAGGACCCCAACCTCGCGTCGATGGTCGACAAGGTCAAGCTCTCGTTCGAGCAGACGTTCATGTTCCACCTGCCCCGGATCTGCGAGCACTGCCTCAACCCCGCGTGCGTCTCGGCCTGCCCGTCGTCGGCCATGTACAAGCGTGTCGAGGACGGGATCGTGCTGGTCGACCAGGACAAGTGCCGCGGGTGGCGCATGTGCGTCTCGGCGTGCCCCTACAAGAAGGTCTACGTCAACCACCAGACGGGCAAGGCCGAGAAGTGCACGTTCTGCTTCCCGCGCATCGAGGCGGGGCAGCCGACCGTGTGCGCCGAGACGTGCGTGGGCCGCCTGCGGTACATCGGCCTCGTGCTCTACGACGCCGACGCGGTCGAGGCCGCGGCGTCCGTCGAGGACCCGAAGGACCTGCTCGACGCCCAGCGCGACGTCTTCCTCGACCCCACGGACCCCGAGGTGATCGCGGCGGCACGGGCGGCCGGCATCGCCGAGGACTGGATCGGTGCCGCGCAGCGCTCGCCCATCTGGAAGCTCATCCAGAAGTTCAAGGTCGCGCTGCCGCTGCACCCCGAGTACCGCACCATGCCCATGGTCTGGTACGTGCCGCCGCTCTCGCCCGTCCTGGACGTCACGACCGAGCTCGGCAAGGACGACGCCGACGCCGACGACGTGTTCCACACCATCGCGTCGCTGCGCATCCCGCTCGAGTACCTCGCGAGCCTCTTCTCGGCCGGGGACGTCGACGTCGTCGCGGGGGTCCTCATGAAGCTCGCCGCGATGCGCAGCCACATGCGCCGGCGCACGCTCGACGGCGACGTGGACCAGGCCCTGCTCGACCAGGTCGGGTACACGGCCGAGGACGTCGAGGAGCTGTACCGCCTCCTGGCGATCGCCAAGATGGAGGACCGCTACGTGATCCCCGCGGCGCACAAGGAGGACGCGGCCGAGATGGCCTCGTGGGCCTCGGGCTGCTCGCTCGACAACCCGGGCGGGCCCGGCATGAGCGCGGCCGCGACACGCGGCGGCCCCGTGTCCGTACCCCTGCAGGTCCGGAGGCCGTCATGACGACCCAGGCTCCGCCGTCGGGCAGGCGCGCGATCATCCCGCTCCTGCGGCGCTCGCGGCGCAAGGACCTCGTCGACGTCCCGGCCCGGTCCGACGTCCTCGCGCTCGCCAGCATCCTGCTGGCCTACCCCGACGACGCCTGGTACGCCGACGCCCAGGAGATCGGCGCGGCCGTCGCGGCCCTGCCCGCCTCGGCCCCCGCGGCGCACCTGCAGACGTTCTGGGACCAGCACGCGCGGCTGGAGCCGCGCGCCGCGCGGGCTCACTACGTCGAGACGTTCGACCTGCGCCGCAAGTCGTCGCTGTTCCTCAGCTACTACCTGCACGGCGACACGCGCCAGCGCGGCATGGCGCTCCTCGCGCTCAAGCAGCGCTACCGCGCGTGCGGGTTCGCCCCCGACGACGGCGAGCTGCCCGACTACCTGCCCATGGTGCTCGAGTTCGCGTCGCGCGCCGGGACCGGGGCGGGCGAGGCGCCGCTGCGGACCCACCGCGGCGGGATCGAGCTCATCCGTCGCTCGCTCGCCGACCGCGGCTCGCACTACCGCGAGATCCTCGAGGCGGTGAGCGACCTCCTGGGCCCGGTCTCCGACCGTCAGCGCACCGAGGTCGACCAGCTCGCGCTCAGCGGACCGCCCACCGACGACGCGGGGCTCGAGATCGCCTCGATGCCCTACGGGGGTGCGAGCTGGACCGACACGCCCGGCGCGCCGTTCGGCCCCCCGGAATTCACCTGCGCCCCGGAAGGACGCTGACTCATGTGGGACACCCTCCTCTTCGTGGTGCTGCCGTACGTCTGCCTCGCGATCTTCGTCGTGGGGCACGTCTGGAGGTACCGCAACGACCAGTTCGGCTGGACGACCCGCACGAGCCAGGTGCTCGAGAAGCGCTGGCTCGCCTGGGGATCGCCCCTGTTCCACTTCGGGGCCCTGTTCGCGATCCTCGGGCACGCCGCGGGGCTCCTGATCCCGACGTCGTGGACCCGGGCCCTCGGGATCTCCGACCACGTCTACCACGTCGTCGCGGTCGCGGCCGGGACCGTCGCGGGGGTCGTGCTGTGCGCGGGCCTCGTGATCCTGCTGCTGCGCCGGTTCTACGTCTCGGACCGCATCCGCGTGGTCACGACCCCCATGGACCGGGTCCTGTACGCCCTGCTCACGGTCGAGATCGGGGTCGGCATGTGGCAGACCGTCGCGATCAACGTGTTCGGCTCGGGCTACGAGTACCGCGGCACGGTCTCCGTCTGGTTCCGTCAGCTCTTCGTCCTCCAGCCCGACCCGTCGCTCATCACCGCGGCGCCCGCGGTCTACGGCTGGCACGCGGTGCTCGCGTGCCTGCTCCTCGCGATCTGGCCCTTCACGCGGCTCGTGCACGTGTGGTCGGTGCCCGTGGCGTACCTCGCCCGGCCGTACGTGGTCTACCGCCAGCGCTCCGCGGCGCCGGGGCGCGGCAAGGTGCGGGCGTGAGCGCGGGCGGCGCCCCGGCGGACGCCGTGACAGAGGTGGCGGCCGACGCGCTCGTGGTGCTCGCGGGCGTGGGGGAGTCCGTGCTCGACGTGGCCGAGCACGAGCGCGCGGTGGCCTCGGACCGCGCCGGGGCGGTCGTGACGTTCGCGGGCGTGGTGCGCGACCACGACGACGGCCGCGCGGTGTCCGCGCTCACCTACGAGGCGCACCCCGACGCCGACCGGCTCGTCGGCGAGATCGCGGCGCGGGTCGCAGCCCGTTCGGGTGCGGTCCGGGTCGCGGTGTCGCACCGCGTGGGCGACCTGGCGATCGGTGACGTCGCGCTCGTCGCAAGCGTGTCCGCCGCGCACCGTGCCCAGGCCTTCGCGGTGTGCGGCGAGCTGGTCGAGGAGGTCAAGGCCTCCCTGCCCGTGTGGAAGCGACAGGTCTTCGCCGACGGCACGCACGAGTGGGTCGGGGCGCTGTGAGCGGGGTCGTCACGGTCGAGCGTCCGGTCGGCAGCGAGGTGCCCGACGGCGCCGCGCACGCCGGGCACGTCGCGTCCGGTCGTGCGGTGCCCGGGCGCGCGACGCCGGCGGGCACGGACCGACGGGACGCCCCCGGGCTCGTCGACGGGTTCGGGCGGCGTCATCGCGACCTGCGGATCTCGCTCACCGACCGCTGCTCGCTCCGGTGCACCTACTGCATGCCCGCCGACGGCATGCCGTGGCTGCCCTCCGACGAGCTCCTCACGGTCGCCGAGATGACGCGGGTCGCCGCCGTGGCGGTGCGCCACGGGATCGAGGAGATCCGCCTCACGGGTGGCGAACCGCTGCTGCGGCCCGACATCGTCGAGATCGTGGCCGGGCTGGCCGCGCTCCCCGGTGCCCCCGAGGTGTCGATGACCACCAACGGGCTGCGCCTCGCGGCGCTCGCGGACCCGCTCCGCGCGGCGGGGCTGGCCCGCCTCAACGTGTCCCTCGACACCCTGCGCCGCGACCGGTACGAGCGGCTGACCCGGCGTGACCGGCTCGGCCAGGCCTTCGACGGGCTCGCGGCGGCCGACCGGGCGGGCTTCACGGGCACCAAGCTCAACGCCGTGCTCGTGCGAGGGGTCAACGACGACGAGACGGTCGACCTCCTGCGGTTCGCGGTCGACCGCGGCTACGAGCTGCGCTTCATCGAGCAGATGCCCCTCGACGCGGGCCGGACCTGGACCCGCGAGGGCATGGTCACGGCCGACGAGGTGCTCGCCTCGCTCACCGGGGAGTTCGACCTGGCCCCGGTGCCGACGCGCGGCGCGGCACCCGCCGAGCGCTGGAGGGTCGACGGGACCGACGCCGTCGTCGGGATCGTGGCGTCGGTGACGCGGCCCTTCTGCGGGGCGTGCGACCGGATCCGGCTCACGGCCGACGGTCAGCTCCGCAGCTGCCTGTTCGCCCGCGAGGAGACCGACCTGCGGGCGCTCCTGCGCGCAGGAGCCGACGACGACCGGATCGCGGCGGCGCTCGGCCTCGCGGTCCGCACCAAGGCCGCCGGCCACACCATCGGCAGCGCCGGCTTCGAGCAGCCCGCCCGCGGCATGTCCGCGATCGGCGGCTGACCCACCCTTCCCCCGACCCGCCCCCGAGAAGGAGCACCGAGATGCCCGCCATCACCCTGCGCTACTACGCCGCGGCCCGCGCCGCGGCGAACGGTCTGGACGAGGAGGTGATCGAGACCGAGAGCCCGGCCGCCGCCCTCCGCGCGAGCGCCCGACGCCACGGCGAGGCCATGCGCCGGGTGCAGGTCGTCTCCTCCTACCTCCAGGACGGGCGCGCGCTGCGGCCCGAGGCCGCCGCCCTCCCCGTCGACGAGCCCGTGACGATCGACGTCCTCCCACCGTTCGCGGGTGGGTGACCCGCCGTGCAGAACCCTCCGGCGACCGAGGGTTTCCCGCCGCTCGACGCGACGGCCGCGACGTTCGTCCCGTGCGGCCACCGGCGCGCGGGTCTGCACGGCCCGGTCACGAGCGGGTGGCTGCTCGCGGCGAGCGTGAGCCAGCTCACCGTGGCCGTCGCGATCGTGTGGTGCGGGCTCCGAGCCCACCCGCTCCTGACGGTCCCCGCCGCCCTGAGCATCGCCGGAGTCCTGGCCGTGGCGCTGTGGCTCGTGTCGGTCGTCGTCCTCGCGCTCGGGAGAGCGCGGTTCCGGCACCTCGAGCGGCGCTACGTCGCCTGGCTCGACGGGCTCACGGCCGAGCAGAGGGTGCTGCACGGCAGGCAGGTCCGGGCCAGGCTCCTGGAGCACGAGGCGGCGCCGCGGCACTGGGTCGTGCCCGCCGACTGGTAGTCGGTCGGGTGCCTGACGAAACCCGCCCGGCGGTCAGTCGCCGGGCGGTCGACGGGCACCGCTCGGCGGTCAGCCGAGCTCGGCGACGAGCCGCGAGGTGAGCGGGACCGCGACCCCGAGGCGCTCCGCCGCGCGCACGACCGCGCCGCCGATCGCGTCGACCTCGAGGGGGCGCCCCGCCTGGGCGTCGCGCTCCATCGAGGACCGGGCGCCCGGAGGGAACCTGTCGTAGAGCGCCAGCGAGGCGGCGGGGTCCGCGGGAGCACCCGAGGCCGCCGCCACCGCGGCGACCTCGGCGACGAGCGTCTCGAGCTCGGACCGGTGGGTCGTGCGCACCTCGCCGATGGTCGCGCCGTGCCGCGTGGTGAGCAGGGCGAGCGGGGCCAGGAACGAGAGCTTGGCCCACACGAGCGCCGCCTCGTCGGCGCGCACGGTGGTCGTGATGCCCGCGTCCGTGAGCAGGGCGCGCACCGCCTCGACCGTCTCGAGGGGCGCGTCTCCCGCCGTGAGGTCGACCTCGACGAACGGGCTGCCGTGCACGATCTCTCCCGGCGCGACGCGGGTCGACTCGACCCGGATCGTCGCGGGCACGACGCGTTCTGAGCCATACCGGGCTCGCAGCACGTCCAGGTGCTCGAGGCCGTTGAGGAGCGGCACGACGACCCCGTCGCCGAGGGTCTCCCGAGGGACGAGGTCGAGAGCAGCCGCCAGGCCGGTCTGCTTGACCGCGACGAGCAGCACGTCGACGGGGGAGTCGAGGTGCGTCGTCGCCCGGGCGGGGACGTCGAAGTCCCCGAGCAGACCGCTCCGGACCCGCAGGCCGTGCGCGCGCAGCGACTCGACCGTGGCGTCGCGAGCCACGAACCGCACGTCCGAGCCCGCCCGGCTCAGGAGAGCACCGACGAGCCCCCCGACACCGCCGGCACCCAGGACCGCGACGCTCGTCCGGTCCACGTTCTCCGCCTCGTCCACGATCCCTGCCACGTCCTGTCCCACCACGGTCTCCCTCGTCCCGACGATCGAGGTCCCAGGAGACCACGCCGGGGCGTCGACCCGGCCCGAGGCGCGGCCCCGGTGGGGGTGAGGGTCGTCACGGCCCGGCGCCGGCGTGGGCGTGCGCGCCCGGGCTGCGCGGGCGGGCAGACCCCGGGCGTGCGCGTCGGCGTGTCGGTGGAACGATCCGTGGGGGTGCCTCGTTGGTGTCTGCACGACAGCCCGTGGGCGTGTTCCGGTACGCAGGTGCCGGCGCGCGTCCGGGACGGACGACGTGCGGACGACGCACAGCAGGGACGCAGCGATGCCGGTGAACCAGACCGAGACCACCCACCCATGGACCTTCGACGCGCGCTCGGCCGCGGTCTACGGGCTCGTGACGGCCGCGTGGTACACCGTGCCCGATCTCGTCGAGCGGCGCAGCACCAGAGCCCTTCTCAAGACCGTGTGCGGGGTGTCCGGGATCGCCCTGCTCCTGCGGACCGAGGACGGTCGGGACGCGCTCGAGGGCGTCCGGCGGCTGCGTGACGCCATACGCGAGCCCGGGCACGACGGCGCGCTCGCCGGTACCTCCGCGTCCGTGGCCGGCGCGACCGCCCCGGGCGAGGCCGACTCGGGTGACGTCCCGGACAACACGCTGCACGGGCTGACGCCCGTCGAGATCACGCCCGCCGGCAAGGCCGCGGTCGCCACCGGAGCGGTCGTGGTCCTCGGGGTCACGACGGCGCTCGCCGTGGTGGGGGAGAAGGTGGCCTACCGGTGGGGTGAGCGCCTGCGCGCTCGCGGGGTGCGGGCGCCGCACGCGCGCGTGGGGCTGGTCCTCGGTGCGGCAGCGGCGGTCCTGGGCGGGCTGGCGCCGACGCCCGAGGCGGAAGAGGACCTCTCGGTCGCCTAGGCCGGTCCGGGTCCCGGTCGGTCCGACCTGTGCTGCTCCGGACCGGCCACCGACCCGCCCCCTGCCGGGCCGCCTGACGTGACCGGCCCGGTGGCGGGCCGACGCCCTGAGCGCTGGTCAGTCGAAGAGCGCCGCGAGGCGCGGGAGCCGACGGCGGTTCTCGTCCTCGTCGTCGAAGTCCCAGACCTCGCCGCGCGGGTCGGCCGAGGAGACCTCCTCGTTGCCGTGCCCGGAGGACGACGCCCCCGCCGCCCGCGCCGCGTAGTACTCCTCGTCGTCGCGGCCGGTCGCCTGCGTCCAGGCCTCACCCACGAGCGAGTCGAGCGACTCGTACCCGAACCAGCCGGAGCTCTCTCCGCCCATGCCGAGGACGACCGGGTGCTCCGCGAGCGAGTCCGGGTCCGCGACCGTCCGGGTGAACACCTCGCGCCCCGCGAGGACGAGCCCGTCACGGAAGTCCATGAAGCCGTCGTCGCTGCACCCGCCCTCGATCAGGTAGGCCGCTCCCCACACGGGCCAGGCGTAGGCGGCTGAGCTCACCGCGTCGGCCACGGTCGCGAACGCGAGGATCTCGTCGGGCGTCAGCCGTTCGACGAGCAGGGTGGTCAGCGTGCTGGGAAGAGGGTCGTCCTGTGCGCCGCGGTCGTCGGCCCCCTGCCCCGCACGGGTCCGGGC
Source organism: Oerskovia sp. NPDC060287 (assembly GCF_042726775.1). NCBI lineage: Bacteria > Bacillati > Actinomycetota > Actinomycetes > Micrococcales > Cellulomonadaceae > Oerskovia > Oerskovia sp. NPDC060287. The sequence continues at coordinate 5,442 of NZ_JBHXBO010000033.1, read as the reverse complement.
GTCGTCGACGAGCTGCCAGAAGGTGTCGTGGTCCATGGCGGGAAATGTAGGGACCGCCACTGACAAGCACGGTCATGGCTGTCCGGGGGCACGGTGATCGGCCCGCCGGGAGGTCGCTAGCATCGTGGCGTGCGAGCTTCCGTGGGCGTGGTCGTGACCGGGTTCGACCAGGGAGACCTGGTGCGAGAGGCCGTCGAGTCGGTGCTGAGGCAGACCCGGGCCCCGGACCAGGTCGTCGTGGTCGACGACGGGTCGACGGACGCATGGTCGCTCGAGGTTCTCGACGTGCTCCGTGCCGACGGCCTGGTGCAGGTCCTGCGCCAGGAGAACGCGGGTGTGAGCGCGGCCCGCAACGCCGGGCTGTCCTTGCTGACCACCGAGCTCGCGGTCGTGCTGGACGGCGACGACCGCCTCGCCGAGACCTTCGTCGAGCGGACCGCGGCCCTCCTCGAGGAGGACGCCGACGTCGTCGGCGCCTCGTCCTGGCTGCGCATGCACGGCGTCGCCCACGCGATCGCCCGCCCCGCCGGGGGAGCGGCGGTCGACTTCCTCCACCGCAACGCCTCGCCGGCCACCGTGATGCTGCGACGCGACCGCTGGCGCGCGGCCGGAGGCTACGACGAGCGCATGCGGGACGGCTTCGAGGACTGGGACTTCTTCCTCGCGCTGCTCGCGGCGGGCGGTCGGATCGAGATCGTGCCCGAGCCGCTCGTCGAGTACCGCACGTCCCCGACCTCGGCCAACGTGCGCAGCATGGACAAGCGGGTCGCGCTCTACGGTCACCTGGTCGACCGGCACCGCCCCCTGTTCGAGGAGCACCTGCGTGCGGTGCTCCTGGCCCAGGAAGCGGCGTCGATCGCGCGGCTCGACGCCTGGGAGCGTCTGGTGCTCGACCACCCGGAGGTCCCGGTCGACGACGCCACCTACGGCGACGGCGGCATGGCCGCGGTCGTGCGGATCGCGACGGCCCGCGCCGAGGGCGCCGGTGCGCAGACGGCCCGTGCCGCCATCCTCCCGGAGCCCTGAGTCAGAGCGCGCCGCTCGCGGCCGTCTCGACGACGCTGCCCGCACCGTCGAACGTCAGGAGGCGGTCGGCGACCTTGTCGATGAAGTAGCGGTCGTGGCTCACGACGACCACGGCGCCGGGGAAGTGCGCGAGCGCGCGCTCCATGACCTGGGCGCTCGTGAGGTCGAGGTGGTTGGTCGGCTCGTCGAGCACGATCACCGAGGCGCCCGACAGCAGGCACTGCGCGATCGCGACGCGGGCGCGCTGGCCGCCCGAGAGCGTGCCGATCTTCTGCTTGAGCTCCATCTCGGAGAACTGCAGCATGGTCAGGAACCGGTTGACGTTCTTCTTGGTCGCCGAGTAGGCGAGCGTGCCGGGCGCCGCGCTGACGGCGTGGGCGACCGTGTCGTCCAGGTCGAGGTCGGCCACGACCTGGTTGTAGGAGACGAACGTCGAGTTCTTCTTCCAGGTGATCTGCCCGGCGTCGGGCGGGGTGACCTCGGTGAGCACGTCGAGGAGCGTCGACTTGCCGGACCCGTTCGCGCCGACGACGGCCACGCGGTCCCCGCGGTGCAGCGAGAAGGTCAGGTCGCTGAACAGCGGAGCGCCCCCGAACCCCTTGGTCAGTCCTTCGACCTCGACCAGGCGGTCGCTCACGTGGAGGTCCGCGTAGATCGTGGTGATGATCTGGTCGACCGGGCGCGGGGCCTGGCGCTTCTTGATGTCGGCGAGCTTGCGCTTGAGGCCGCGGCTCTTGTCCTTCGCGGCCTGCTTGCGGGCGTCGCTGGCCTCGACCTCGTACGCGAGCAGCTCCTCCTCGTGCGCGAACTGTCGCTCGATCGTCTTGAGGCGCGACTGCTTGGCGTGCACGTAGTCGGAGTACCCGCCCTCGTACTCGTGCAGGCGGCGGTTCTCGATCTCGACGATCCGGTTGACGGCCCCGTCGAGGAACTGACGGTCGTGAGAGACCACGAGCACCGCGCCCGGGTAGGTCTGGAGCCAGTTCTCGATCCAGCGCACGCCGTCGAGGTCGAGGAAGTTGGTGGGCTCGTCGAGGAGCAGCACGTCGGGGCGCTGCACGAGGATCCGTGCGAGCGCCGCGCGGTTGCGCCAGCCGCCCGAGAGCTGGTCGACGGGCAGCACGCGCCGCTCGGCGTCGAACCCGAGGCGCGTGAGGACCGTGTCGATCGTGTTCTCGTACGACCACCCGTCGATCGCGTCCATGCGCTCGAACAGGTCGGCCTGCTCGGTCAGGAGGCGGGTCATCTCGTCGCCGCCGTCGTCCATCAGGTCGGGCTCGGCGAGACGCTCGCCGATCGCGTCCAGGCGTTCCTGCGTCGTATGGACGTCGGCGAACAACGCGCTGAGCTCCTCGGCCGCGCTGCGGTGGCCCGCGAGCTCCGAGAACTGCGAGAAGTACCCGATCGTGACCCCGAGGTTGACGTCGACCGTCCCGGCCGTGGGCTCCTTGCGCCCCAGGATCAGCTCGAGGAACGTCGTCTTGCCCGTGCCGTTGCGACCCACGAGCCCGACGCGCTCGCCCTCGCGGAGCTTGAGGTAGGCGTCGCGCAGCACGACCTTGTCGTCGAACTGCATGCTCACGGCGTTCAGGCGGATCAGGCTCACAGGGGTCCTCTCGGGCACCGTGCCGGACGTCGGCACGACCCCGAACACTACGCGGGCGGGCTGTCCGCACCCTTGCGGGCTGCCGTACGGCGACCGTTCGTCGCAGGCCGGCTACCGCTCGTCGCACACCTCGACCGCCCGTCGACGTGACGTGGATCACGGACCTCCGCTGTCCCTAGCCTTTCCCGGTCGGACGCAACGACGCGACCTGAGGGAGAGAGAACCGATGACCACAGACATCCGATCGACCGCGGAGGCCGTCCCGGACGACGGGCTCTCGCCCGACCCGACGCTCCCGCCGACCGCGGTCCCGGAGTCCGCGCTCAAGCCTCGCTGGACCTGGCAGAAGATCGCGCTGTGGACGGGGATCGCGCTGCTCGGCGGCGTGGCCTGGGTCATGCTCGCGCTCGTGCGCGGCGAGACCGTCAACGCCATCTGGTTCGTGTTCGCCGCGGTGTGCAGCTACCTCATCGGCTACCGCTTCTACTCGAAGGTCATCGAGCGGTACATCACGCGCCCCGACGACCGGCGTGCGACACCCGCCGAGGTGCGCTCGGACGGCAAGGACTATGTCCCGACCGACCGCCGCGTGCTGTTCGGGCACCACTTCGCCGCGATCGCGGGCGCCGGCCCGCTCGTCGGCCCGGTCCTGGCCGCGCAGATGGGCTACCTGCCCGGCACGGTCTGGATCATCGTCGGCGTCATCTTCGCCGGAGCCGTGCAGGACTACGTCGTCCTGTTCTTCTCGATGCGCCGCGGCGGCCGCACGATCGGTCAGATGGCACGCCAGGAGCTCGGGCGCATCGGTGGCACGGCCGCGATCGTCGCGTCGCTGCTCATCATGCTGATCATCGTCGCGATCCTCGCGCTCGTGGTCGTCAACTCCCTGGGCGAGAGCCCCTGGGGCGTCTTCAGCGTCGCGATGACCATCCCGATCGCCCTGTTCATGGGCGTCTACCTGCGCTACCTGCGCCCCGGGCGCATCACCGAGGTCTCGATCATCGGCTTCGTGCTCCTCATGGCCGCGATCGTGGGCGGCGGCTGGGTCGCGAACACCCCGTGGGGCGCGGACCTGTTCCACCTCGACCGCACGACCATCGCGATCGGCATCATCGTCTACGGCTTCATCGCCGCGGTCCTGCCCGTGTGGCTGCTCCTGGCACCGCGCGACTACCTGTCGACCTTCATGAAGGTCGGCGTGATCGTGATGCTCGCGGGTGCGATCGTGATCGTGCGCCCCGAGATCTCGGTCCCCGCGGTCAGCGAGTTCGCGAGCGGCGAGACCGGTCCGGTGTTCTCCGGGTCGCTCTTCCCGTTCCTGTTCGTGACGATCGCGTGCGGCGCGCTCTCGGGCTTCCACGCGCTCATCGCCTCGGGCACGACGCCCAAGCTGCTCGAGAAGGAGCGGCAGACGCGCTTCATCGGGTACGGCGGCATGCTCATGGAGTCGTTCGTCGCGATCATGGCTCTCGTCGCGGCGATCTCGCTCGACCGCGGCATCTACTTCGCCATGAACGCCTCGGCCGCCGCGACCGGCGGGACCATCGAGGGCGCGGTCGCGTTCGTCAACTCGCTCGGCCTGGCAGGGGTGAACCTCACGCCCGACATGCTGTCCTCGACCGCGGCGGCCGTCGGGGAGGAGTCCATCGTGTCCCGCACGGGTGGCGCCCCGACCCTGGCGCTGGGCCTCGCGCACATCATGCAGCAGCTGTTCGGCGGCGCCTCGATGATGGGCTTCTGGTACCACTTCGCGATCATGTTCGAGGCGCTGTTCATCCTCACGGCGGTCGACGCGGGCACGCGCGTCGCGCGCTTCATGCTCCAGGACTCGCTCGGCAACGTCGTCCCGAAGTTCCGGGACGTCACGTGGCGCCCCGGCGTGTGGTTCTGCACCCTGGTCATGGTCGCGGGGTGGGGGAGCATCCTCTACCTCGGCGTGACCGACCCCCTCGGCGGGATCAACACGTTCTTCCCGCTGTTCGGCATCGCCAACCAGCTCCTCGCGGCCATCGCGCTCGCGGTCGTCCTGGCGATCGTGGCCAAGCGTGGCCGGTCGTACTTCCGCTGGCTCTGGATCGTCGCGGTGCCGCTCGCGTTCACCGCGGTCGTGACCATCACCGCGTCGTTCGAGAAGATCTTCTCGCCCGTCCCGGCGGTCGGGTACTGGGCCAACCACAACGCGTTCAAGGAGGCCCTCGCCGCGGGCGAGACGTCGTTCGGCACCGCGAAGTCGGTCGAGGCCATGGAGGCGGTCGTGCGCAACACGTTCGTCCAGGGCACGCTGTCGATCATCTTCGTGGTCCTCGCGATCGTCGTGATGATCGCGGCCCTCGTGACGACGGTCAAGGCGCTGCGTGCGGGCGGCGGGGAGAACCACGAGGACGAGCCCGTGGCCTCGCGCCGCTTCGCCCCCGCTGGGCTCCTGACCACGGCGACCGAGAAGGAGATCGAGGCCGAGTGGGCCCAGCTCCCGCCCGAGAAGCAGCCCGTGTCCTCGGGCGCGGGGCACTGACGTGGGGCCCGTGCGCGACGCGCTCGCCCGCGCGGCGAGGGGCACGGCCTGGTACGTCCGCCAGCTCATGGGCGACGACGCCTACCGGGTCTACGTGGAGCACCACCGTGCCGCGCACGGGCCCGACGTCGCCGTCGTGACCGAGCGCCAGTTCTGGCGCCAGCGCATGGACGACCAGGACCGCAACCCCGGCGCGCGCTGCTGCTGAACCGGAGCGGGCGGCAACGGCCACCGTCCCGCCCCGACAAGAGGCGCGACGGCGATATCGTCGGGAGGACCCGCCGCCGAAGGTGGCGGG
>NZ_JBHXBO010000032.1:0-24546 GCF_042726775.1 Oerskovia sp. NPDC060287 | reverse complement strand
ACCCCGAGGTCCAGCCAGCGCCCTCAGTGCGGCAGCAGCGGCGGGCTCTGCGTGCCCGCGCCCTCGACCAGCCCGTCGACGACCTCCGCGACGGTCTCCCGGGCGTCGTGCGCGGGCGCCCAGCGCAGCAGGCGGCGCGCCCGCGACGCGTCGAGGACCGGCACCGCGAGCGCGACGTCGAACCAGCCCGGGTCGAGCGGGACCGCCCGCGCTGCCCAGGCCAGGGCGACCAGGCGCCGCAACGACGTGGGCGAGACCTCGCGGAGCCTTCCCTGCGAGACGATCGCGGCGACGTCGGGCCCCGAGAGGACGTCCGGCGCGGCGACGTTGAACGTGCCCGCGTGGCGCCCCACGAGGATCGCGCGATAAGCCTCTGCCAGGTCGTCCGCGTGGACGATCTGGAGCCGCATCCCGCGCGGCCACACGAGCGTCGGCAGGTAGCCCTTGCGGCGCAGCGGCGCGGGCAGCAGGCGACCGAAGAACAACCGTGAGACCTCGCTCGCGGCGTCGCGCTGGAACGTGAACGGCGCGCGCACGCGCGTCACCACGACGCCGGGGTGAGCGGCCGAGAACCGGTCGAGGAGCTCCTCGACCTCGACCTTCTGGGCGCTGTTGACGGACCCCGCGATGCCCGCGGTGGGCCAGTACTCGTCGCGCGGGACGTCGTCGAACGCGGGCGAGCACGCGCTCGCGCACGACGCGACGACCAGGTGCCCCACCCCCGCGCGCGCCGCGGCCGCGGCGACCCGCCGCGTGCCCTCGACGTTGACGCGGGCCAGCTCGTCCCGGTCGTGCGCCGGGTCGATCGCCCACGCGAGGTGCACGACGGCGTCCGCGCCCACGAACGCCCCCTCGAGCCGTGACATCACGACGTCCTCCGGGTCGGTCAGGTCGCAGCGCGTCCACCCGGCGGTGTCGAACGGCGGCACGACGGTGCTCGACCCGTCCGCGCGCGGCACCCTGCTCGCGACCCCGACGACCGAGGTCACGACCGGTTCGTCCGCGAGCCTGCGCAGGAGGGCCGACCCGACGTTGCCGCTCGCACCGACGATCACGACACGCATGAAGTCTCCTCTCGACGCCCGTTTCCCCAGGCTACCGACGATGCGCCGCCTCGGCCGGGGGGACGTGCGACCTTCACCCGGGCGGCCGAGGACAAGGTGCGCTCCCCGGCCGTCCAACGGAAGATCGACGGGAGGCTCCGTCGCGGCGTATCCGCACGGGCCTCGCCACGAGAGGACCAGAAGGTGCAGATCACGTTGGACGACGTCCAGGTCGAGGGCCGGCGCTCGCCGATGCTCGAGTCCACCTCCCTCACCGTCTCGTCGGGCGAGTGCGTGCTCCTCGCGGGCGAGCCCGGGCACGGGCACACCGCGCTCGCGCTCGTCGCGACGGGCCGGCTCACACCGTTCTCGGGGACCGTCACGCTCGTGGAGGACGACGGCTCGACCACCACCTCGACGGCCGAGCTGCGCCGCGTCACGGCGGTCGTCGACGTCCCCGGCATCTCCGAGCCCGACGAGGCCCTCACGGTCGGCGACGTCGTCGCCGAGGAGCTCTCGCTCGCGGGCCAGCGGTCGCTGCCCGGCCACGCCAAGCGGTGGCTCGAGGCCCACGACCTGCTCGACCGCCGGGGCGAGCGCATCGACGAGCTGCACGGCGCGGTGCGGACCGCGCTCCTGTCCTCGCTCGCCTCCGAGCGCAAGCACGTCCAGTTCGTCGTCCTGACGCTGCCCGACCGGCACCGGGGCGAGCCCTCCGGCTGGTGGTCGGTCGCCGAGTCGCTCGCGTCGCTCGGGTACGGGGTCCTGGTCCAGTGCACCCGGTCCTCGGCTCGCGACCTCGGTGCCGAGCTCGCCCCCGCGCGCGGAGAGGACGCCCTGCGGGCCGCTCCTGTCGAGGCGCTGCGGACTCGGCCGCCGGCCGCGGTGCCGGTGACGCCGCCCGGTGGCACCTCCGAGGGGGACGGTGCCGAGCCGGTCGAGGTGACGGACCCGACCCGGCTGTTCGACCGTGAGGCGCCCGGGAGGCACCAGGCGGCGGGCGAGCCTCCTGCCGCTGAGGAGCCAGGGCTCGCCGCCCCGGCGGAGCCCGCCGGGCTCGTCGATCCTGACGCGCCCACCCCCGGGAAGGAGACCGACCGATGACCGCGATCCGCCTGGGCATCTCGGAGCTGCGACGCATCAGCGCAGGCACGCTGCCGAAGCTCGCGATCCTCGCCATGATCGTCATCCCGACGCTCTACTCGGGCCTGTACCTGTTCGCCAACGAGAACCCGTACGACAAGCTCCAGGAGATCCCCGCGGCCCTCGTGGTCCAGGACCGCGGCGCGACGGTCGAGAACGCGACCGACGGGACGTCGAAGGAGACGAACTTCGGCGACGAGGTCGCCAAGCAGCTGCTCGACGGCGACGGCGGGTTCGGGTGGGTCGAGACGAGCCAGGCCGACGCCGAGGTGGGCGTGCGCTCGGGGCGCTTCGACGCGGCGCTCATCATCGGGCCGACGTTCTCCGAGGACCTCGCGTCCTCGGGCAAGTTCGAGCCGCAGCAGGCGAGCCTGATCCTCATCACCAACGACGCCAACAACTACCTGGCCGCGACGATCGCCGACACGATCGTCGGCAAGGTCCGCGACTCGATCGCCGAGCAGGTCGGCACCGAGGCCGCGGACACGTTCCTCAAGGGCTTCGCGTCGATCCACACCAACCTCGCGAGCGGGGTCGACGGCGCGCAGAAGCTGGTCGACGGCGCCACGCAGCTCTCCGACGGGACCGTCCAGCTCGTCGACGGCACGGCCCGCCTCGCCGCGGGGGCGGGAGAGACGGCAGCCGGCGCCTCGAAGCTCGCGTCGGGGGCCGACGAGCTCGCGACCGCGAGCGGCAAGCTCTCGTCGGGTGCAGCCACGCTCTCGGACGGCCTCGACACGCTGCGCAGCAAGACCGCGAACCTCCCGGCCCAGACGCAGGAGCTGGCCGACGGCGCGCAGCAGGTCGCGGACGGCAACGCGCAGGTCGCGGGCTACGGGCAGGAGGCGGCCGCGGCGGCGCGAGACGTCGTCGGGCAGCTGGGGAACGCCCCGGCGGACGTCAAGGCCCTGCTCGACGGGCTGGTCGCCTCGGGCGACCTCACCCAGGCGCAGGCGGACCAGATCCTGCCCGTGGTGACCCAGGCGATCACCGACCTCACCCCCCGGGTCGACGCTGCGGCGACCCAGGTCGAAGGCGCGTCGCAGAAGCTCGACGAGCTCAGCTCGGGCTCGGCGCAGGTCGCGGCGGGGGCCGCGACGCTCGCGGGCGCGACCCCCGCGCTCACGCAGGGCATCGCGACCGCGGCGTCAGGAGGTGACCAGCTCGCCTCGGGCGCGGCGCAGCTCGACGCGGGGGCCGAGACGCTCGCGAGCGGGGCGGGCACGCTCTCCTCGGGCACGTCCCAGGTGTCCGACGGCGCCACGGAGCTGGCGTCCTCGAGCGTGACCCTGCGCGACGGGACGGGCGAGCTGCTGTCCGGCATGACCGAGCTCTACGACGGGCTCGTGGCGGGGTTGGGCAAGATCCCCGACGTCGACGAGCAGACGCAGGAGGACACCGCCAAGACGATCGGCAACCCGGTCAAGGTCGTGAACGACACGATCGCCAACGCCGGGACGTACGGGGCCGGCCTCGCACCGTTCTTCATGTCGCTCGCGGCGTGGATCGGGGCCTACGTGCTCTTCCTGCTCGTGCGGCCGCTGTCGACCAGGTCGCTCGCGGCCGGTCGGCCCGCGTGGCAGACCGCGCTCGGCGGGTGGATCCCCCCGGCCGTGATCGGTGTCCTGCAGGTCGCGCTCATGTTCACGGTCGTGAAGTTCGCGCTCGACATCGACCCCGTCTACGCCGTGGGGACCGCGGTGCTGCTGGTGCTCGCGTCCGCGACGTTCGTCGCGATCCTCCAGGCGCTCAACGTGTACCTGGGGGCCGTGGGCCAGTTCCTGGGGCTCGTGCTCATGCTGGTCCAGCTCGTCACGGCCGGCGGGACGTTCCCGTGGCAGACGATCCCGGAGCCGCTGCGCTCGCTGCACCGGTTCCTGCCCATGTCCTACACGGTCGAGGGGCTGCGGCAGCTCCTCTACGGCGGGGACCTCGCGACGGTCGCGCGCGACGTCGGGGTGCTGCTCGTGGTGCTCGCGGTCGCGCTGCTCGCGACGACGTACGCGGCGTACAAGCAGCGGGTCTGGAGCCCGTCGAGGCTGCAACCCGAGCTGGTGCTCTAGCGACGCGCAGTGCCTGGCCGGACCACCCGGGATAGGTTCGGACCTGCACCCCGTCCCGCCCGAGAACCAGGAGTCGATCCACCATGAAGCTCGCCGAGGCCCTCGCGCTGCGCGCCGACCTCCAACGCAGGCTCGCCCAGGTGGCGAGCCGTGCGGTCGCCAACGCACGGCACCAGGAGGGCGACCTGCCCGCCGAGGACCCTGTGGCGCTGCTCGCCGAGCACGAGCGGCTCGCGGCCCGGCTCGAGTCGCTCATCGCCCGGATCAACGCGGCCAACCTCGCGACCGAGGTGGAGCCCGGCCTGACCATGACCGCGGCGCTCGCCCGCCGGGACGTGCTGCGCCTGCGGCACCGTCTGCGGACCGACCTCGCCGACGCGGCGTCGGCCTCGCAGGACCGGTTCACGCGCACCGAGCTGCGGTACGTGTCGGGCGTCGACGTGCCCGCGACCCGGGCACAGGCCGACGACCTGGCCCGGACGCTGCGCGAGCTCGACACGCGCATCCAGCAGGTCAACTGGACGGCGGACGTCGACGGCGACGGCGACGAGTGATCCGCCTCGCACGCCCCTCCGGCGGCTCTTGGGGACGGGTGGTCGGAGCGCCCGATCCCTCGTCTCGCAGTACCGTGGCGACCGGAGCGGACGGAAGTCGGTAGCCACGAGCGGGAGCGAGCACGACCCGGCCCGGGCAGGGCAACTCCAGGAGCCGGTGGGCAGGCTTGGACAGGGTCTCCCTGGCACATCGCAGCCCAGCACGGCGCACACGTGCACCGCGCACCCGGCACAGCGCACCACCGAGTGCTGACCCGCACGTGGCGAGGGTGGGTCCGGGGCCTTCCGTCCGCTCCACCCGCGCACCCCGCGTACCCCGCACGGACCCGCGCGCCGCCGTCGGGCGCCGTGCCGGCACCCGTCCCACACCTGACCCGGATCCCGGACACTCCCCGGACGGGCGTCACCCCCTCGTGGGAGTGGTGGGAGAATCGCCGACGTGACTGCTGAACTCGACGCCGCAGGAGCCCCCGTCCCGCCAGAGCGCACCACGGAGGCAGACGCCCAGCACGCCGCGAGGGCGGCCGCCGCCGAGGAGTCCGCGCGGTCCGCGGCCCTGCGCGAGGCCGAGCACGCGGCGGACGCGGCCCGCGAGGCCGTCGCGACCGCGGTGCGGACCACGACGCGCGGCATCGTCGACACCTCGACGCGCCGCCGGGCCGAGTACTCGACCGACGCCTCGAACTACCGCGTCGTCCCCGAGATGGTGGTCTTCCCGATCTCGACCGACGACGTCGTCGCGACGCTCGACGTGACGCGCGAGCTGGGCGTCCCGCTCACGGCGCGCGGCGCGGGCACGTCGGTCGCGGGCAACTCGATCGGCCCGGGCGTCGTGATCGACTTCTCGCGGCACGTCAACCGGGTCCTGTCGGTCGACCCGAAGGCCCGCACGGCCCGCATCGAGCCGGGCGTGGTCATGTCGACGCTCCAGAAGGCCGCGGCCCCGCACGGCCTGCGGTTCGGCCCGGACCCCTCGACGCAGAACCGCGCGACGCTCGGCGGCATGATCGGCAACAACGCGTGCGGCCCGCACGCGGTCGCCTACGGGCGCACCGCGGACAACGTGGTCGAGCTCGACGTGGTCGACGGCACGGGCCGACGCTTCACCGCGGGCAAGGGCGACCCGACGTTCGCGGCCGTCCCGGGCCTCGCGAGGATCGTCCAGGACAACCTGGCGCTCATCCGCACCGAGTTCGGCCGGTTCGGCCGCCAGGTCTCGGGCTACTCGGTCGAGCACCTGCTGCCGGAGAACGGCTCCGACCTCGCCAAGATGCTCGTGGGCACCGAGGGCACGCTCGTGACGATCCTCGAGGCCACGGTCGCCCTGGTGCCGATGCCGAGCGCACCCACGCTCGTCGTCCTCGCCTACGAGGACATGCCCACCGCGGCCGACGACGTCCCCGCCCTCCTCTCGCTCAGCCCGCTCGCGGTCGAGGGCCTCGACGCGCGTCTCGTGGACGTGGTGCGCCGCGCCAAGGGCGCGGACTCGGTCCCCGAGCTGCCGCCGGGCGGCGGCTGGATGATGGTCGAGGTCGGGGGCGCGACCCCCGAGGAGGCGTACGCGAACGCCGAGGCGATCGTCGCGGCCTCCGCGTCGACGTCCACGCGCATCCTGCCCGCGGGTCCTGACGCCACGGCCATGTGGCAGATCCGGGCCGACGGCGCCGGGCTGGCCGGGCGCACCCCCGCGGGCGAGCAGGCGTGGCCGGGCTGGGAGGACTCCGCGGTCCCTCCGGAGAAGCTGGGCGCCTACCTGCGCGACCTCGACGCGCTCATGGCGCGCTACGGCGTCGACGGCCTGCCGTACGGGCACTTCGGCGACGGGTGCGTGCACCTGCGCATCGACATCCCGCTGGAGACGTCCGGGTCGGTGCTGCGCACCTTCATGACCGAGGCCGCGCAGCTCGTGGCCAAGTACGGCGGCTCGCTGTCGGGTGAGCACGGTGACGGGCGCGCCCGCTCGGAGTTGTTGCCCGTCATGTACTCACCCGAAGCCATCTCGCTGTTCGAGCAGATCAAGGCCCTGTTCGACCCGCAGGACGTGCTCAACCCGGGCGTGATCGTGCGCCCCAACGCGGTCGACGCGGACCTGCGCCGGCCCAAGGCGCTGCCGGTGCTGCCGACCAAGGGCGGCTTCTCGTTCAGCCACGACCACGGCGACATGACCCAGGCGGTGCACCGTTGCGTCGGCGTCGGCAAGTGCCGCGCGGACTCCTCGGCGTCGGGCGGTTTCATGTGCCCCTCGTACCAGGCGACCAAGGACGAGAAGGACGTCACGCGCGGCCGCGCCCGCGTGCTCCAGGACGCGATCAACGGCACGCTCGTGGGCGGCCTCACGTCGCCCGAGGTCCGCGACTCGCTCGACCTGTGCCTGTCCTGCAAGGCGTGCTCGGCCGACTGCCCCGCGGGCGTCGACATGGCCCAGTACAAGTCCGAGGTCCTCCACCGGACCTACCGGGGCAAGCTGCGCCCCATGAACCACTACGCCCTGGGCTGGCTCCCACGCTGGGCGCGCCTCGCGGGCATGATGCCGCGGCTCATCAACGCCGTCCTGGGCGTCCGGCCGGTCGCGAAGCTCGTGCTCACGCTCGGCGGCATGGACTCGCGCCGCGAGGTCCCCCGCTTCGCCGAGGTCCCCTTCCGCACCTGGTGGAAGCGCGGAGGCGCGACGAACGGGGTGCCAGGGCTCGCCGTCGGGCAGACGCCGGGGCATCCCGCGAACCACACGCGGCCCAAGGTCGTGCTGTGGACGGACTCGTTCAGCGACGCGCTCGCGCCCTCGGTGCCGCAGTCCGCGGTCACGGTGCTCGACGCCGCGGGCTACGACGTGATCGTGCCCGACCAGCAGGCCTGCTGCGGCCTGACCTGGATCAGCACGGGCCAGCTCGACGGCGCCCGCAAGCGGCTCGAGAACCTGCTCCAGGTCCTGGGGCCGTTCGCGGTCAACGGGATCCCGATCGTCGGGCTCGAGCCCTCGTGCACCGCGGTCCTGCGCTCCGACCTGCTCGACCTCTTCCCCGACGACCCGCGCGCGAAGGCCGTCGCGGGCGCGACCCACACAGTCGCCGAGCTGCTCACGCGCCCCGAGACGCGGCCCGCACCCGAGTCCGGGTGGAAGGTCCCCGACCTGTCCGACGTCACGGCCGTGGTCCAGGCGCACTGCCACCAGCACTCCGTCATGGGCTTCCAGGCCGACGAGAAGCTGCTGCGCGGTGCCGGCGCCACGATCGACACGCTCGCCGGGTGCTGCGGCCTCGCCGGGAACTTCGGCATGGAGAAGGGCCACTACGACGTGTCGGTGCAGGTCGCGGAGAACGCGCTCCTGCCCGCGCTGCGGGCCGCCGGGCCGAACGACATCTTCCTGGCCGACGGTTTCTCGTGCCGCACCCAGGCAGACCAGCTCGGGGGAGTGCAGGGCAAGGCGCTCGTCGAGCTGCTCGCGGAGCGGCTCTAGGCGCGCGGCCCACGGCCTTCCGGCACCGGGTCGCCCGCCGTCGCCTCGACCTGCCAGGTGAAGGGAGCGAAGTCGAGCGTCTCGTCGCGCCACGACGGCTTGCGGGCGCTGTACGCCCAGAACGGCAGCGCCACGAAGACCACGCTGAGGCCGACGAGCAGGCCCACGTACGTCGTCGGGCTGCCGACCTCGATCTGCGCGGGAGGCACGAAGCTCACGACGAGCGCGAGCGTGGCCGCGAGCAGCCCGCACCCGCCGACGACCCAGACGCCCACGATCCCCCCGGGCACGTGGTAGCGGCGCGGACGGCTGGGCTGCGAGTACCGCAGCGCGATCACGGCCGCGAACATCAGGACGTACGCGACCAGGTAGAGGATCACGGTGAGCTGGCTCAGGAGCTGGTAGGCCGCCTGGACCGACGGCAGGATCACGAACATGACGGACAGGACCGTGACGATTGCGGCCTGCACGAGCAGGATGCGTGACGGCATGCCCGCGCGGTTCGTCCGGTGGAACCAGCGGGGCAGGTAGCCCGCGCGCGCGACCGAGAGCAGCCCCGTCGCGGGGCCCGCGACCCAGGTCACGACGCCCGCGAGGACGCCGACGGCCAGCATCGCGGCCAGGACGGGTCCGGCCCAGCCGACGCCCGCCCAGTCGAGCAACGTGTTGTACGCGGTCAGCAGGCTCTGCGTGAGGTTGATCTGCCCCTTGGGCACGACCACGGCGATCGCGAGGGTCCCCAGGACGAGCACGACGACGGCCCCCAGCGCGGCCACGAGGATCGCGATCGGGTAGTTGCGGATCGGGTTCCTGATCGACCGCACGTGCACGGCGTTCATCTCCATGCCCGCGTAGAACAGGAAGATGCCCGCGGCGAGCACGATGTTGGAGAACTTCGACAGGTCCGGCACGAACGCACCCCACGAGAGCTCGACCTGCGAGGTGTTGCCCGCCGCGAGGTAGGCGATCGCCAGGCCGATGAGGATCGTGGCGGGCACGAGCGTCCCCACGATCCCACCCCACTTCGCGACCTGCGAGAACGACCGCACGCCGCGCAGCGCGACGAGCGTCGCGAGCCAGAACACCCCGAGCACGACCGCGAGCACGAACAGCTTGTCACCCGAGATCTGCTGGGCCGCCGCGGCGTCGCCCGTGTAGGCGAGCGTGACCGCGGCGAACGTGAGGATCGTCGGGAACCAGATGCAGCCCTCGATGAAGACCATGAGGATCGCGAGGAATCCCCACCGGCTCCCGAACGCCTCACCGACCCAGCGGAACATGCCGCCCTCCTCGGGCCAGCCGGTCGCGAGCTCGGCGGCTACGAGCCCCACGGGGGCCAGGAAGAACAGGGCGGCGAACAGGTAGTAGAACGTCGAGGCGAGCCCGTACTCGGCCTCGGCGGGCAGACCGCGCAGGCTCACGACCGCGACGATGTTCATGACGGCGAGGCCGGCGACCGTGATGGTCCCCGCGCCGGGTCTCGTGCGTTCTTGGCTCACGGGCTGGGCCTTCCTGCGACGGGCTGGTGCTGGGTCGGGGCCGACGGCGCGACTCACGCATCGTGGCACCGGTGAGGCGGTGGCGCGCGCGGAGGGTGCGTCGCGGGACCCGCTGTGCCGGGCGGGGGTGAGCGCCGCGGGCGTCGGACGTCCCGCGGCGCGGGCGCGGGCTGGCAGCATGGTCGGCATGGAGTTCCAGGACGTCGTCCGTCGCCGCCGCATGGTCCGTCGCTTCACGGGGGAGCCGGTCGCGCCGCGCGCGGTCGAGCGCATGCTGCGCAACGCGGTGCGCGCGCCCAACGCGGGCTTCACGCAGGGCTGGGCGTTCGTGGTCCTCGACCGGCCCGACGACGTCGCGCGCTTCTGGTCCGCGACCTCACCCGCGGCGGCGGGGGAGCCGGGCGGGGGTGGCGACGGCGCAGCGAGGTCCGCTGCGCGCGGGGCCGACGACGAGGTCCCTGCGCCCCCTGCGAAGGAGAGCCGGTGGCTCGCCGGGATGCGCACCGCCCCCGTGCTCGTGGTGGTCCTGACCTCGCGCGACGCCTACCTCGCGCGGTACGCCGAGGACGACAAGGCCCGTGCTGCGGCGCAGGCCGCGGGCGAGGACGAGTCGCCGTGGGACGTGCCGTACTGGCACGTCGACGCGGGCATGGCGTCGCTGCTCATGCTCCAGACGGCGGTCGACGAGGGACTCGGGGCGTGCTTCTTCGGGGTGCCGCCCGGGCAGGTCGAGGCGTTGCGCGCCGAGCTCGGGGTGCCGCCCGAGCTCCTGGTCACCGGGGTGGTCGCGGTGGGGCACTCCGCGGAGCCCCTTCCTCGGGAGGGCGCGGTGGGAGCCGGGACCGGTGCTGCGCCGTCGGGCGGTTCGCCCTCGCGGCGCCCCCGGCGACCGCTCGAGGACGTGGTGCACCGCGGCGGGTGGTGAACCCGGGGCAACCCGCTGCCGCCCTGGCGCGGGACGCCCGGCGTCAGCGCAGGTCGAGCCGCATGAGCACGCGCGGGAAGCCGTTGAGCACCGAGCCGGTCGTCGCGGCCTGGGTGAAGCCCGCGTCCTCGAAGAGCTTCTTGGTGCCCGCGTACGCCATGGTCAGGTCGATCTTCCGGCCCTCGTTGTCGAGCGGGTACCCCTCGATCGCGGGCGCGCCGTGCTCGCGCGCGAACGCGACCGCGCCCTCGAGCAGCCGGTGCGAGATGCCCGCGCCTCGGTGCCCGGGGCGCACGCGCAGGCACCACACCGACCACACGTCGAGGTCGTCGACGTGCGGGATCTTGCGGTTGCGCGCGAAGGCCGTGTCGGCGCGCGGGTGGACCGCGGCCCAGCCCACGACCTCGTCCTCGTCGTAGGCGAGCACGCCCGGCGGCGGGTCCTGGCGGCAGAGCTCCTCGACGAGGGCCCCGCGCTCGGGGCCCACGAGCGCGACGTTCTCCTTCGAGCCGATGCGGTAGCTCAGGCACCGGCACACGTTGGCGTCGGGCCGCTTGGGCCCGACCATGGTCCGCACGTCGCCGAACACCGTCGCGGGCCGCACGTCGATCGCCATGCGGTCACGATGCCACCGGCATGCGGGACCGGCAATCGGCTGGTCGTCCTGAGGGGCCGGCGCCTCAGGCGCCCGAGCCCGCCCGGTCCATGGCCCGGTGCAGCTCCGCGAGCTCGTCGCGCGCCCGCACGTCCGCGGGCAGCTCGGCCCAGTCGTCGAGCGTGTCGAGGTCCACCGCGGTCCCGGTCCGCTGCACGACGGCGGCGCGCACGCCCTGCCGGGCCGCCTCGGCCAGGTGGGCCTCGAGGCTCCCGGCGCCGAACCGGAACGTGAACGGCGCGTCGGCCGCGAGCACCAGGAGGTTGGTGCCCGAGCGCGCCCGGTCGGTCGCGACGACGACCGGCGCCTCCTCGGCGAGCAGGGCCTCGACGTCCTCGACCGTGAGGGCGGGGAGGTCCGCGTGAGCGACCAGGAGGCGGGCCGGCCGTGCGGCCCCCTCACCGGGCCCCGAGGTGTCGACCACGAGCTCTCGACCGACGTCGAGCGCGGCGTTCAGGCCGGGGCGGCTCGCGGGCTGCAGGACGATCTGGAGGCGGCCGGGACCGTCGCCCTCGGCGCCGGCCTCGTCGCCCTCCGCGGGCGTGCCGGTCACCGCCCCCGCACCGGGGTCGTCGTCCAGGGGTGGCGGCACGGGCGGCACGAGGCTCCCCAGCGCGCGCCATGCGAACCGCGGGTCCGACGTCACGACCAGCACCCGTCCCACGGCCTCGCTCGCGAGCAGCGTCCCGACGACGTGCCGCGCGAGCACCGCGATCAGGCGGCTGCGCTCCGCAGGATCGAGCACTGCGGCGAGCCGTGACTTGCCCGAGAACCCGTCACGCAGTGGCACGACCGCGACGACGCGCTGCTCGGCCGGGACGGCGCTCGCCGCACGGGCGCTCCCTGGGCGCGGGGCGCCGTCGGGCAGGTCGCCCCGCGCGGGTGACGCCTCGCGCGTGGCCGGCGTGGCGCCGTCGGGCATCATGCCGATGCCGTGGCGAGGAGCTCGCGTGCCAGCCGCTCGCGTCCCTCCGCGCCACCCATGACCGTGTCCGTCACGAGCACCTCGAGCCCCAGGGCCTCGATCGCGGGCGCGAGGTCCCGGTCCGTCTCGTCGATGCACATGACGTCGACCAGTCCCACGTACAGGCGCGCGACGCCCAGGGCCGAGACGTCGTGCCCCAGGCTCGCGAGCACCGACGCCGCGGGCCCCTTGAGCGCGCGGCCACCGATGATCGGGCTCACCGCGACACGGCGCGCGGTCGACGACGCGAGGGTCTCGCGGACCCCCGGCACGGCCAGGACGGGCGCGATCGACAGGAACGGGTTCGACGGGGCGACGACGAGCAGGTCCGCTCCCGAGACGGCGTCGAGCACGCCCGGGGCGGGAGCCGCCTGCTCGGCGCCCACGAACGTCAGCCCCAGGACCTCGTCCCGGTGCTGGCGGGCGACGAAGTACTCCTGGAAGCCGAGCGACCCGTCGGCCGTCTCGACCACGGTCGCGACCAGGTCGTCGGTCATGGGCAGGAGGTGCGAGCGCACCCCGAGCGAGGCCGTGATCTGGGCCGTGACCTCGGACAGCGTGTCCCCGGCGCGCAGGCGGGCCGTGCGCACCACGTGGGTCGCGAGGTCCTGGTCGCCCAGCGTGAACCACGTGTCCTCGCCCAGGCGCCGCATGGCGTCGAGCGTCGCGTAGGTCTCCCCGGCCAGGCCCCAGCCGCGCACGTCGTCGGCGAGCCCTGCGAGCGTGTAGGTCACGGTGTCGAGGTCGGGGCTGATCGCGAGACCGTGGAGCTCGACGTCGTCGGCCGTGTTGACCACGACCGTGAGGTCGGCCCCCGCGAGCTCCATGCCGTGGGCGAGCTTCGCCCCACCCACACCGCCTGCCAGGACCGTCACCCGCGCGTCGTTCACCACCGGACGAGCATAGTGGGGCGGTCTGGGACGGTCGGTCCCTGGCCGCCCCTCCGAGGGGGCGAGCTCAGAGCAGCGGCAGCATGCGTCCCAGGTCCGGGACCGAGTCCGAGGTGTGGAGCGGGGCGAGCGCGCGGGCCAGGTCGTCGGTGTCGTACGGGGTGCGGCCCGTCGCGAGCCGGACCCACAGGCGCGGGTCGACGACCTCGAGGCTCCACCCGCCGCGCGTCACGACGATACGCAGCAGCTCGGCCGCGACCAGGTCCAGGGCAGCGCGGTCGACGGCCTTCTCCGCGACCCCCGGCAGGCTGCGCTCGAGGTCGTCGGCGTGCACGACGAGCTCGATGAGCCGGGAGACGACCATGTCGCGCAGCGTGATGGGGCCACGGCGGGCCTGGATCACGGTCTCGGTCGGGGCGAGCTCGTCGAGGCGCGCGAACGCCCGGCGTGCGTAGCCCGAGACCGCTGTGAGGCGGTCGGCCGCGATCTCCTCGTCGAGCGCGCGGGTCACCTGGGCGATCTGCTCGGCGCGCTCGGGGTACGTACCGAGGTACTCGGCGAGCGTGAGCGGGTTGGTGCCGGGTGCGACGGGCGTCGCGGCGACGAGCGCGTCCATGGCGCGCCCCAGGTGCGACACGAGCTCGCCCACGGTCCAGCCCGTCAGGACGCTGGGCTGGTCGACCGCGTCGTCCAGGGTGTCGTCGAGCGAGCCGAGCCACCTCTCCAGGCGGTCCCACTGGGCGTGGAGGGCGGCGGTGGCCTCGGTCAGGTCTGCGGTCATGGGGACATCGTGCCTGGTCGGGGGCGCGGCGTCACGCGCGGTGCGCGGGGTGGGACGTGGGCGGGCCGGCAGCGGCCTCGACGGACCGGACGCCGCCGCACACGGCGCGCGACGTCCTCAGACCTGCGCGCGCTCCGCGAGGAACTGCGTGACGATGGGCCCGAGCTGGTCGAACTCGATGAGGAAGCCGTCGTGCCCGAACTCCGAGTGCAGCAGCCGCAGAGGCTGCGCCCCGGGGACCTTCTGCGCGATGCGTGCCGAGTCCGCGGGGAGGAACAGACGGTCGGTGTCGACGGCCACGACGAGCGTGCGGGCCGTGATCTGGCCCAGTGCCTCGTCGACGCCGCCCCGGTCACGGCCCAGGTCGTGCGTCAGCATGGACTCGGTGAGCACGACGTAGGAGTTCGCGTCGAAGCGGCGCGAGAGCTTGTCGCCGTGGTGGTCGAGGTAGGACTGGACGGCGTAGCGCCCGTCCGTGAACGGGTCCTCGCCGCCCTGGGGCAGCCGGCCGAAGCGCTCGTCGAGCTCGCGTGCGCTGCGGTAGGTCGCGTGCGCGATCTGCCGCGCGATGCCCAGGCCCACGTGGGGTCCCTGGTCGTCGGGCACGTCGTAGTAGTCGCCGCCGCGGTACTGCGGGTCCGCACGGATGGCGCCGATCTGCGGGTGCGCCCAGGCGATCTGGTCTCCCGAGGTCTGCGCGGCCGACGCGATGACCGCGACGGACTCGACCGAGATGCCGGACTCGGGGCCGAGGATCGCCCACTCGAGCACGCGCAGCCCGCCCATGGACGCGCCGATCACGAGCGCCCACGACGAGATGCCGAGCGCCCGCGTGAGCTCGATCTCCACGGCGACCTGGTCGCGCGTCGTGATGCGCGGGAAGCGCCCGCCCCAGGGCCGACCGTCGGGGGCGGTCGAGGCGGGGCCCGTGGTGCCCTGGCAGCCGCCCAGGACGTTGGGGGCGACCACGAAGTAGCGGTCGGTGTCGATCGGAGCACCGGGCCCGACCATGGCCTCCCACCAGCCGGCCGACAGGTGGCCCGGGCCGGCAGGGCCGACGACGTGCGAGTCGCCCGTCAGGGCGTGCAGGACGAGCACCGCGTTCGACCCGTCGGGCGCGAGCGTGCCCCAGGTCTCGTACGCGACGCGGACGTCCGGAAGTCGTCCCCCGGCCTCGAGGTCGAACGTGCCGACGTCCGCGAAGAGCCGGGCCCCGACAGGGTCCCCTGCGCGCCACGCGGCCGTGGCCGGCACGGGCGCCTTGGCCCTCGCACGCGAGTCCGACCCGCGCCGCGCGGGCGGGCGGGAGGACGCGGAAGGGGGCGGGGGAGTCATTGCCGACCACTGTACGGCCGGGGCGCCGGGGGCGCCCCGGCCGTCCAGAATCGTCATCGTGGGACCCGGTGCCCTACTCCGCCACGACCGAGGCAGCGGCCGCGGCGTCGGCTCCCTGCGCGGACTTGGCGGCGATGAAGCCCGCCTCGAGGTCCGCGAGGATGTCGTCGACGTGCTCGATCCCGACGGACAGGCGGACGAGGCCGGGCGTGACGCCCGCCTTGACCTGCTCCTCGGGGCTGAGCTGGGCGTGCGTCGTGGACGCCGGGTGGATGACGAGCGAGCGGACGTCGCCGATGTTGGCGACGTTCGAGTGGAGCGCGAGCGCCGAGACGAACGCCTGGCCGGCCTCGGCCCCGCCGTCGAGCTCGAACGTGACGATCGCGCCCGCACCGCGCGGCGTGTACTTCTGCGCGTTGGCGTACCAGGGGCTCGACGGGAGTCCCGCGTAGCCCACGGACAGGACGTCGTCGCGCGACTCGAGCCAGGCTGCGACGGTCTTGGCGTTCTCGACGTGACGCTCGACGCGCAGCGACAGCGTCTCGATCCCCTGGGCGATGAGGAACGCGTTGAACGGCGAGATGGCCGACCCCAGGTCGCGCAGGAGCTGCACCCGCGCCTTGAGGATGTACGCGAGGTTCGCGCCGAGGATGCCGTCCACGCCCAGGTCGCGGGCGTACACGATCCCGTTGTAGCTGGGGTCCGGCGTGTTGAAGCTCGCGAAGCGCTCGGGGTCCTTCGAGAAGTCGAAGTTGCCGGAGTCGACGATCACGCCGCCGATCGCCGAGCCGTGCCCGCCGAGGTACTTGGTCGCGGAGTGGATGACGATGTCCGCGCCGAACTCGATGGGGCGCAGGAGGTACGGCGTCGCGACCGTGTTGTCGACGATGAGCGGGACCCCGACCTCGTGCGCGGCGGCGGCCACGGCCTCGATGTCGAGGATGTCTGCCTTCGGGTTGGGGATGGTCTCGGCGAAGAACGCCTTGGTGTTCGGGCGGGCCGCGTCGCGCCACGCCTGCGGGTCGTGGGGGTCGGTGACCCACGTGGTCTCGATGCCGAGCTTGGCGAGCGAGTACTGGAGCAGGTTGTACGTGCCCCCGTACAGCGACGGGCTGGCCACGACGTGGTCGCCCGCCTCGGCGACGTTGAGGATCGCGAACGTGGTCGCGGCCTGGCCCGACGCGAGGAGGAGCGCGCCCACGCCGCCCTCGAGGTTGGCGATGCGGTTCTCGACGACCTCGGCGGTCGGGTTGCCGATGCGCGTGTAGATGGGGCCGAGGTCCTTGAGGGCGAACCGGTCGGCCGCGACGCCCGCGTCGGGGAAGACGAACGACGTGGTCTGGTAGATGGGCAGCGCGCGGGCCCCGGTGGTGGGGTCGGGCGTCTGGCCGGCGTGGATCTGGCGGGTCTCGAAGGACCAGCGGGGCTCGGTGCTCATGATGACTCCTGGGAGGGGGAGGGGAGCCGCAGAGGGGGCCGTTCCTGGCCGGGGTCCGCGGCGGGGCAGTGGGTGGACTGGTGCGCACGCGGGGGTGCGGGCCTTCCGGACGAGGCTGGCCGGCTCCTGCCGACGTCGTGGTCGGCGGGTGCAGCTCGTCCCGGAGGGGGTCCGCAGGCAGGCGAACGTGCGCTGGGGGTCAGCTACACATTCGGCGGCAGGTCATGCTGTCGAGAGTAGGTCGGTATCTCATCCGGCGAAACCCGCGTCTTGCGATGTGAGATTTGCCGGGTCGCGCGGCACTGTCCGACCCCGGTGCGGGCCAGGGTCGGCTCGCGCGCGGTCGCGCGACCGGGGAGACTGGACGTCCGCCGCGCCCGCGGCGGCGCCCGTCCGCCCGTCGCGGCAGGGGTGTGTCGTCGATCGATCGGGGAACCCTGGTGTACCCGTTCCCCCCTGCCCGACGGCGCAGCGCGCCCCTCGAGGGCACGTCACCACGGCGAGCGGGCCGTGCCGTGCTCGTCGGGGCCCTGGTCGTGACGCTCGGCGGCGGGATCGCCCCGTCCGTCCATGCCGAACCGCCGACCGACGACGACGTCCGTTCTGCCCAGCAGGACGAGCAGGCCGCAGGGTCGCGGGTGGCCGAGATCGAGGCCGACCTCGCCAGGCTCGCCGAGCAGCGGGACGACGCCTGGGTCCGGGCCGGCCTCGCAGCCGAGGACTACGCCGACGCGCAGGCTGCGCTCGACGCGGCACGCATCGAGGTCGAGGCGGCGCAGACCGCCCTCACGACGGCCGAGGCCGGCGAGGCCGAGTCCCGTTCGGCCATGGGCGCCGTCTACCGTGCCTCCCGGCAGTCGGGCGGGTCGCTCGACGCGCTGCAGGTCGTCGTGGAGTCGGACGGGCTCGACCAGATCGTCGAGTCCGAGCGCGCCCAGAAGCTCACGGGCCGCAAGGTCCAGACCGTCGCCGACGGGCACCGCACCGCCCGGGCGCTCGCGGACGCCGCCAGGGCACGGGCGACCGCCGCCGAGGAGGCGCGTGTCGCGGCCTCGGAGCGTGCCGAGGAGACGTTCGCCGCGGCGCAGGAGGCGCAGCAGGCGATCGAGGGTTCGATCCGGACCGCAGCCGCTCGGCGCGACGAGCTCATCGCCGACCTCGCGGCCGCGCGTGCCACGACCGTCGAGGTCGAGCGGGCGCGCCAGGACGCGCTCGACGCCGAGCGCGAGCTCGCTGCCGAGCGCCAGGCGCAGGCCGAGCGCGACGCCCTGGCCGTGCCCACGCCTCCCGTGACGACTCCCGACCCCCCGGTCGTTCCGCCGTCGGGCGGGGGGAGCGCTCCGGTGACCCCGCCCGTCACGCCTCCCGTGACGACTCCCGACCCCCCGGTCGCCCCACCGGTGGTGCCTCCCGTCACGCCGCCCGTGACGCCCCCGGTCACTCCGCCGGTGACACCTCCCGTGACACCTCCCGTGACCTCGCCCGGGTCGGGCGCCGCCAAGGGGCAGGCCGCCGTCGACTGGGCGCGCACCAAGATCGGCGCGCCGTACCTGTGGGGCGGCAACGGGCCCGCGTACGACTGCTCGGGCCTCACGTCGCAGGCCTGGGCCAGCGTGGGCGTGAGCATCTCGCGGACCTCGCGCTCGCAGTACGCGAAGGTCGCCAAGATCGGCTACGACCAGCTCCGACCCGGCGACCTCATCTTCTACGGCGCCGACCCGCAGGACCCGAGCTCGATCTGGCACGTCGCGATGTACGTCGGGAACGGCCAGATGATCGAGGCCATCTACGCGGGCGTTCCCGTGAAGATCAGCGCCGTCCGCTACAAGGACTCGATGCCGTACGCAGGGCGGCCGTAGGCCTCTCCCGGGGACCGTCTCGACGGTGCCGGCCGGACATGACGGTGCCGGCCGGACTCGACGGTGCCGGCCGGGCTCGACGTCCGTGATCGGGACGGTGCCCGACGAGGGCGGCGGCGAGGGGACGCAGACGCGTACGACCCGACGCACGAGGACCCGGCCTCCTGGTGGAGACCGGGTCCTCGTGGTGGTTCGTGGCCGTTCGTCGGCCGGCCCTGCAGAGTGCGCGAGGGTCAGTGACCGGGCGTGTGGTAGCCGCTGTCGATCGCGCGCTGGATGGAGCGCTCGATCTCGGCCTCGGCCTCGGTGCGACCGGTCCAGTGGGCGCCCTCGACGGACTTGCCCGGCTCGAGGTCCTTGTAGACCTCGAAGAAGTGCTGGATCTCGAGACGGTGGAAGTCCGACACATCGTCGATGTCCTGGCGCCACGCGGCACGCTGGTCGCCCGTCGGCACGCACAGGACCTTGTCGTCGCCCCCGGCCTCGTCGCGCATGCGGAACATGCCGAGCGCGCGGCAGCGGATCAGGCAGCCGGGGAACGTGGGCTCCTCGAGCAGGACCAGGGCGTCCAGCGGGTCGCCGTCCTCGCCGAGGGTGCCCTCGATGAACCCGTAGTCGTCCGGGTAGCGCGTCGAGGTGAACAGCATGCGGTCAAGACGGATGCGACCTGTCGCGTGGTCGACCTCGTACTTGTTGCGCTGGCCCTTCGGGATCTCGATCGTGACGTCGAACTCCACTGTTCTCCTCCAGTTGAACCGGCGCACCCGCTCTGTCGCGGTGTGGCGGTCATGAAATCGGCTGTCGTGCGCACACGGCTCCGGTGGTTCTCTGCCAGGTGGTCCGTGGGCCGACCCGAAGGGCGGCGCGGACCATCGAGGGAGACCGGGCCATCATGCGCCCTCTAGTGTGACACGAACGACCTGGGACAGCAGTGGCCCGTCCCCGGGAACGTTGCGGTTCCTGAGTGATAATGCGCACGGAGAGCGGCCCCACCCGAGGGCGCCGCCGCAGGAGGGAAGAGGATCAGATGGGTTGGGCAGCACGGTCGGCCATCACTGCGGGGATCGTGGTGGTGCTCGCAGGCGGCTACCTGACGGCCGACGCGTACGACGTCGTCCCCGGGATCCTCACGACCGCGCCCGCGGTCGCGCCCGCTGCCCCCTTCCCGACGCCTCCGGGCGCCGTGGACGCCGCGTCACCTGCGCAGACGCTCCCCGTTCTCGACGAGAGCGCGCCCGTGCCGGACGCCGCGGAGATCGCCTCCTCGCTCGACGCGCTGGTCAAGGACCCTCGGATGGGCAGCCAGGTCGGTGGCGTCGTGCTCGACCGGATCACGGGCGAGGTGCTCGCGCAGAGCAACGCGGGGACCCCCCTGGTCCCGGCCTCGACGCAGAAGATCTTCACGGCCGCCGCTGCTCTCGCGTCGCCCGGACCCGAGGTGACGCTCACCACGAAGGTGGTCGACCTCGGGTCGGGGACGATCGCCCTCGTGGGCGGCGGCGACATGATGCTCGCGGCCGGCGAGGGGGACCCCCTCGCGGTCAACGGTCGGGCCGGGCTCGCCGACCTGGCGGCCCAGGTGGCCGGGAAGCTCCAGCTCACGGGTGCGACGACCGTGCGGCTCGTGGTCGACGACCGGTACTTCTCGGGTCCCACCGTCAGCCCGGCGGTTTTCGAGGGGAACGTGACCGCGGGCTACATCGCGCCCGTCACGGCCCTCGGCGTCGACGTGGCCCGGCTCAGCGACGCGGAGTACGCCAAGCGGAGCCCGGACCCCTCGCTCGCCGCGGGCGAGATCTTCGCGCAGCGGCTCGCCGACGTGGGCATCACGGTCACGGGCGCCCCGGAGCGAGGCGAGGCCCCGGCCGACGCCAAGGTCCTCGGGTCGGTCGAGTCCGCGACGCTCGAGGAGATCGTGGGCTACTTCCTCCAGCACTCCGACAACACCATCACCGAGGTCGTCGGTCGCCTCGTCGCGATCGACGCGGGCCTGCCCGCGACGTTCGACGGTGCGACCGAGGCGGTCCGCGCGAGCATGGGACGCCTCGGGGTCGACATGCAGGGCGCGGTGCTCGCCGACTGCTCCGGGCTGGGCGACGGGTCGGCCGTGACGGCGGACCAGCTCGCCGAGACGCTCATGCTCCTGACGGACCCGGAGCAGCCAGGCCTGCGCGCCGGCGCCGTGGGCCTGCCGATCGCCGGCCTGTCGGGGACGCTCGACGACCGTTTCCTGGCGTCCCCCGGGCGGGGCCTGGTCCGCGCCAAGACGGGCAGCCTGCCGGGCGTGACCTCGCTCGCCGGGACGGTCGTCACCGCGCAGGAGCGTCAGCTCGTGTTCGTCCTCCTCGCGGACGCGCTGCCCGAGGGCGGGTCCTACGGTGCCCGGCTGCTCATGGACGGGTTCGTCGGGGGCCTCGCGGACTGAGCGCGCTGTGGTCGGCGGGCTGGGAGCAGCGGCTACGGTGGGGCGATGACGTCTCCCGCGGTCGGTGCGCCGCTCGTCGACTGGTCCGCAGCCGCGCAGATCGCGGGCCGGGTGGCCCGGCCGGGCCCCCTGGCCTCGCGGGACGAGCTCGCGGAGCTCGTCGCGGGTCTGCGGACCGCGGCGTCGGACGCGGTCCCGCACGTGCTGCGCGTGACGCGCATGGTGCCGGCCGTGCTGCCCAGCGGTGCAGCGCCGGGGGCCGTCGCGAGCGAAGGTCCCACCGAGCTGTCGCAGGTGTTCGTGGTCGACCGCTCGCGCTGGGCGCGGGCGAACACCGAGGTCATGGCGAGCCTGACCGACGGGGTCGCGGACGCGCTGACCGGGAAGGACGACAAGCCGGTCTCCGCGACGACGGCCCTGGTGGGCGCGGCGCAGGTGGGGGCGGTGCTCGCAGCGCTGTCGAGCAGGGTGCTGGGGCAGTTCGATCCATACAGCGCCGCAGGCGGTAGTGCTGACAGTGCCGCAGGCGGTAGTACCGGTAGTACCCACAGTGCCGCAGGCGGTAGTACCCACAGTGCCGCAGGCGGTGGTGCTCACGGTGCCGGAAACCCCGGCCGCCTCCTTCTCGTCGCGCCCAACGTCCTCCAGCTCGAGCGGGACCTCGACCTGGTCCCGGCCGACTTCCGGCTCTGGGTGTGCCTGCACGAGCAGACGCACGCGCTGCAGTTCGCGGCGGCACCGTGGCTCGCCGACCACCTGCGGGCTCGTGCGCACGACCTGCTCGTGGGGCTCTCGGAGTCGTCGCGCCAGATGGCCGACGCCCGGTGGCGGGAGAAGGTCGCGACCGCGGGCCGCGTCGTCGTGCGGGCGGTCCGTGGCGAGGGCGGTGTGGCCGACGGGCTGCTCACGGCGGACCAGAAGGCTGTGCTCGAGGAGGTGTCGGGGGTCATGGCGCTCCTCGAGGGGCACGCCGACGTCATGATGGACGCCGTCGGTCGCCGGACGGTCCCCACCGTGCGTCGGATCCGGGCCCAGTTCGAGGCGCGCCGCGACGGGCAGGGCAGCAGCACGCTCGACACGGTGCTGCGCCGCTTCCTCGGGATGGACGCGAAGCTCGCGCAGTACCGCGACGGTGCGGCGTTCGTCCGTGCCGTGGAGAAGCAGGTGGGGCG
Source organism: Oerskovia sp. NPDC060287 (assembly GCF_042726775.1). Classification (NCBI taxonomy): domain Bacteria; kingdom Bacillati; phylum Actinomycetota; class Actinomycetes; order Micrococcales; family Cellulomonadaceae; genus Oerskovia; species Oerskovia sp. NPDC060287. The sequence goes on along the minus strand of NZ_JBHXBO010000032.1, from coordinate 2,346 downwards.
CGACGGGCTCAACGCGGTCTGGTCGGGCCCCGAGACCCTGCCCTCGGCGCTCGAGATCGCGGAGCCCGGCGCCTGGGTGCGTCGGGTCCACGGCTGACGGGCCGCGCCGTGGTCGGACCTCACCCCGCCGACGCCGCGGCACGGCGTGCCGTGCGCGCCGCGCTGCGCGACCTCGCGCCCGGCTCGCTCGTGCTCGTGGCCTGCTCGGGCGGTGCGGACTCGCTCGCGCTCGCGGCCGCGACCGCGTTCGTCGCCTCGCGCGACGGCGTGCGGGCGGGCGCGGTCGTGGTTGACCACGGTCTCCAGGAGGGGAGCGGCGACGTCGCGGCGCGGGCGGGCGAGCAGTGCCGTGCCCTGGGCCTCGACCCGGTCGAGGTGCGCAGCGTCCGGGTGGGGGAGCGGGGCGGGCTCGAGGCGGCCGCGCGGCACGCGCGCTACGCCCTGCTCGACGACGTCGCTCACCGCACGGGGGCGGCCGCGGTCCTGCTGGGGCACACGCTCGACGACCAGGCCGAGACCGTGCTGCTGGGTCTCGCGCGCGGGTCGGGCGCCCGCTCTCTCGCGGGCATGGCCGCGCGTCGGGGGATCTACCGGCGCCCCCTGCTGAGCCTGCGCCGGTCCGACACCGAGGCCGTGTGCGCCGCGAACGGGTTGACGTGGTGGACGGATCCCACCAACGGGGGTCCGGCCCCGCTCGACGCCGCGACCCCGGACCGGGCCGGTGGTGACCTGCCGCTGCGCTCGCAGGTGCGCACCCGGGTGCTCCCGGTGCTCGAGGACGTGCTCGGCCCGGGTGTCGCGCTCACGCTGGCCCGGACCGCCGACCAGCTCCGTGAGGACGCCGACCTGCTCGACGACCTCGCGGCCCGGCTGCTCGACCAGGCACGGGTCGACGAGCCCGACGAACCCCCCGCACCGGCCGGAGCGAGGGCCGGCGACCGGGCGGCTCCGGGCGGGTCGCCCACCGCGACCCGTGCCGTGGAGCCGGCGACCCGAGCGGACGTCGCTGTGGTGCTCGACACCCAGGTGCTGGCGGCCGCCCCGGCCGCGCTGCGCCGTCGGGCACTGCGCGCCGCGGCCCAGGAGGCCGGGAGTCCCGCCGGTTCGCTCTTCGCGAGCCACGTCGCGACGCTCGACGCCCTGGTCACCGCGTGGCGAGGCCAGGGCCCCGCCCACCTCCCGGGCGACCTTCGCGCCTCGCGCACCCGTGGGAGACTCTTCCTACGGCCTGCACGGCCCCCCTCGCTCGCGCGAACCCCATCAGCAGAACCAGCACAGGAGTGAAACCCGTGGACTCATCCGACGTCGGCAACGACCTCGAGAACATCCTCCTCACCGAGGAGCAGCTCCGCGGGAGGCTGGACGAGCTCGCCGAGCAGATCGACCGCGACTACGCGGGCAAGGACCTGCTCCTCGTGGGCGTCCTCAAGGGAGCGGTCATGGTCATGGCCGACCTCGCCCGCCGCCTGCACCACGACGTCGAGATGGACTGGATGGCCGTCTCGTCCTACGGCTCGGGCACCAAGTCCTCGGGTGTCGTGCGGATCCTCAAGGACCTCGACGCCGACCTCACGGGGCGCCACGTGCTCATCGTCGAGGACATCATCGACTCGGGCCTGACGCTCTCGTGGCTGCTGTCGAACCTGCGCAGCCGCGGCCCCGCCTCGGTCGAGGTCGCGGCGATGCTCCGCAAGCCCGACGCCGCGAAGACCGAGGTCGACGTGCGCTACATCGGCTTCGACATCCCCAACGAGTTCGTCGTGGGCTACGGCCTGGACTACGCGGAGAAGTACCGCAACCTGCCGTTCGTGGGCACGCTCGCCCCGCACGTCTACTCGTCCTGACGCCTCACACCAGCCCCGACCGGTGACGGCGGCGGGGGCGACGACCTCGGTCCCGCCTCCGCCGCCCGCCACCGCGGGGCGAGCCGCGGCCCACGCCGCGACCCGCGCGGGACGCCGCTCCTCGAAGCCACGCCCTGGGCGAACAGACCAGCCAACTGCCAGGTTGTGCGTGTAACTTCACTGGCGGAACCATTGCGCGAGTGGAGGGATGCGGGGGCTCGTCCCCGTCGCCGATGAACATCAAGAAGATTCTCAGCGGGCCGATCGTCTGGATCGTGGTGGGTCTGGCGATCCTCGGGATCGCCTTCATGGCCCTGTCCGGACCCAGCGTCCACCGCGTCGACACCTCGACCGGGCTCGAGCTCCTCAAGGACGGGAAGGTCGAGCAGGCCCTCCTGGTCGACGGGGACCAGCGCGTCCAGCTCACCCTCACCGAGAACTACGAGGTCGACGGCAAGTCCCAGGGCAAGAGCGTGGAGTTCTTCTACGTCGCGCCCCAGGG
>NZ_JBHXBO010000031.1:0-25793 GCF_042726775.1 Oerskovia sp. NPDC060287 | reverse complement strand
CGGTTGTCGTGCGTTCCCCGCCCGGGAACGACGGCAACCGCATGCTCGGCACCGAAAGGGGGTCAGCCCTTGGCCGCCTCGACCGCAGCGGAGAGAGCGGTCGGGTCGCTCCAGTTCCCGTCCCAGCGCTCACCGTTGATCGTGATGGTCGGCGTGCCGAACCCACCGCTCTGCGGGTTGGCGAGGTCCGGGTTCTGGGTCGCCAGGTTCGTCGCGCCCTCGACCCAGTCGCCGAACTGGTCGACCGCGTCGCCCGCGGCGATCTTGTCGGCCACGTCGGCCGGGACGCCCACGCTCTTGGCGATCTCGGCGATCTGCTGGTCGGTCAGCGTCTCCTTGTTCTCCTCGGGCTGGTTGACGAACATCGCCGAGTTGAACGCGTTGAGCTGCTCGGGAGCGTGCTCGGCGATGTAGGCGGCGGCAGCGGCCGAGCGCGTCGAGAACTGCTGGGCGTTCGCCATGCGGTCGAGGATCGCCACGGGGTGCAGCACGACGTTCACGTCGCCGGCCTCGCGCAGCTGGTCGAGCGAGGCGCCGTTGATCTCCTCGAACTGCCCGCAGATGGGGCACATGTAGTCGAAGTACACGCCGACGTCGACCGCGCCGTCGGTGCTGGTGCCGGCCACACCGTCCGCCCCGATGGAGATGCCGGCCGTGTCGCTCGCCGTGCCGGGCGCGGTGACTCCGGTGAGCGGCTCGGTGACGCGAGCCTCCTTCTGGTTCATCGCGGGGATGAACACCCAGAGGAAGGCGCCGATGAGGACCGCGAGGCCGCCCACGAGGGCGCCGATCGTGATCGCTCGGTTGCGCTTGTCGCGCTTGGCCTGTGCCTCGCGCAGCGCGAGGGCCTCGGCTCGGGCCGCGTCGCGGCGGTCGGCCTTGGTCTGACGGGATTCGTTCGTCGACATGAGAGTCCTTGGAAGTCGTTCGGGGCGCGGTGTCCCGGAAGGGGCCGCGCAGGTCGCGTGAAGGCGGCCGTGCCGCGCGCGCCGGGGTGCGGGTGGCACCGGTCGCGCGGCGGTGACGAGTCGGGTGGCGAGTCGTCAGGCGGCCGCGAGAGCCGCCGGTGGCCCCCGCAGCGACCGCACCGCGGCGAGCGCCAGATGGTGCAGGACCTTGGTGGCCGAGCGGACGACCTGGCGGCACGCGTCGGCGACAGGGGCGAGCGGGCGGTGCAGCAGCACAGCGAGGTTCCGGGGGCGCAGGACGCCTACGAGCCGGTCACGGACGCGCAGCGCGACGGCGGCGAGGCCGCAGCCCGCGACCAGGAGCGCGAGGTGCGCGAGCAGCACGGGCAGGGCCAGCACCCCGACGACCGTGACGACCCGCGTGGGGTCTCCCCCCAGGGCGGCGGTCCCGGCCGGGCACTCGGCGGTCTCTCGCAGGAGGGCCAGGTGGATACCGGCGACGCCCCAGCCTCCCGGGGCGGGCAGGCACTGGTGGACGACGCTGAAGCCGCGGTCCGCGAGGAGGGACAGGGTTCCGACGACGAGCAGGAACCCGGCGACGACGAGCGAGGTCACGGTCGAGAACCGGCGGACCGAGGCTTCTGCGGAGCTCGCGCGGACGGACTGCGCGCGCACGACCGTACGGACCGCAGCGCCTGGCGCGGTCTCGTTCGGGGGCGATCCGGGCGACGCACCGTGTGGTGCGCCCGGTGCGGACGTCCTGGTCACGGGATCAGGGTACTCGGACAGCCTGGGAGTTTCCGGTGAGGCTGCGGGATCAGATGCTCGGGGGTGGACCCGGGAACGGCGCCCACTCGACGGGAGCCCCGTTCCCGAGCGAGAAGAGCGCGATGGCCGCGAGCGCGAGCCCCACCACGACGAGGACGATCGCCCCCACCCGTCCCGGTGCGACGTGCACGAGGGTCGTGCGCGCCCCGAACCGCGTCAGCGCGGAGAGTGGGCCGAACCAGGCGAGGAGCACCGCCACCGCCATCGCGAGGCACAGCACCACGGTGAAGACCCAGTCCTCGTTCATGCCGCCCGCCGACCGCGCCTCGACCGTCTGCTGGGGTGCGAGGACGACCATCCCGGGCGCGAGCAGCCACCACGCCCCGACCGCGACGAGCAGCCCGCCGCACAGCGCGACGAGGAGCGACGGCAGTGCTCCGACGGCCGCCCGCAGCGCGTACCAGGGGACGGCGACCGCGACCCGGACGCCGTCGCTGCGCTGGACGCCCTTGCGCTCGCGGTGCGCGTGGAACGAGTCGGCGGCCACGCCCACGACGCGGGCGGCGACCACGAGCAGGCACAGGAGCACGAACGCGACCCCGGGGCTGCGCCCGGCGAGGAGCACGAGCGGGAGCCCGAGCGCGAGCAGGGTCCCGGACCGCTGCCGGTGGGACGGGCGCGCGTAGGAGCTGCCGGGCGCTTCCGTGACGGGCTGGCCGAAGGCGTCGAGCAGCAGGTCACGCCCGGGGGCCGCGGCGGGTGGGCCGGCAGGCGGGCTCGGCTGCGGCGGGTAGGGCGTCGGCACGGACGGGGCCGCACCGTGTCCGGGCGGAGGGACCGGGACGCGTCCCGGAGCTGCGGCAGGAACGGGGCCCTGGAGCTGCACCGGGGAGACGCGCGGGGCCACCGAGGGAGGCGGCGCAGGCGCAGGCGCACCCGGCGGGACTGCGGGCATCGCGACGGTCCGGCCGTCGTTGGCGATGACCTGGGTCGCTGCGAGCGGCGGGATCGAGGGAGCGCCGGGGACCGGGACCGCCGAACGGGTCGCCGACACCACGCTGGTCGGCATGACGTCGACGGCCGACGCGGGGAGCGCCACGGTGGCCGCGGCCCCCGCACCGGCGCCGGCCCCGGCCCCGGCCCCGGCGCCCACGACCTTCGTCGCTGCCACCCCGGCCGGCGTGGCAGCCGCGGCACCGCCCGCGGCGGCGAGGGTCGCCGCCACGGCACCTCCGGCGCCGACCCCCTGCCCGCTGAAGGTGGGCGGGACGATCGCGGTCGCTCCCGTGGCGGGGGGCGCCGTCGGGCCGTCGCCCTCGTCCGCGGCACGCCGCAGGACCTCCGCGACCTCCGACGGCCCCAGGCGCTGCGCCGGATCTGCCCGGAGCGCCGCCGCGAGCGCGGCCGCAGTGCGGGGCCCCAGTCCCGCGAGGTCCGCCTCGCCCGTCCGTGCGCGCGCCAGGACCGCCTCGACCGGACGCATGCCGAACGGCGGGCGGCCCGTTGCGGCGAAGGCGAGCACGGCCGACCATCCCCACCAGTCGCTGTTCGCGCTCGGCGCCGCCCCTTCGAGCAGCTCGGGGGCGAGGTACCCGGGCGTGCCCATGACCAGGCCGGTCGAGGTCGCGCGGGCCTCGTCGAGCCCGTGCGCGATCCCGAAGTCGATGAGGACCGGGCCGTTCTGGGTCACCAGGACGTTGCTCGGCTTGAGGTCGCGGTGCACCACGCCCGCGCTGTGGACCGCCTCGAGGGCCTCGGCGAGCTGGTCCGCGAGCTCGAACAGGTCGCGTGCGTCGAGCGGGCCGCCCGTCGCGATCTCCTCCTCGAGGTTCGGGCCGTCGACGAGCTCGGTCACGATGAAGGCGTCCGAGCCGTCGAGCTCGACGTCGAGGATCTGCGCGACGGCGGGGTGCCGCAGCCGCTGGAGCGCGACGGCCTCGCGGCGCAGGCGGTCGCGGCCCTGGGCGTCGACGTCGAGGTGCGCGTGCAGGAACTTCATCGCGACGAGGTTCCCGCCGCCGTCCTCGGCCTCGTAGACCGCCCCCATCGCGCCGGCGCCGAGCCGCGCGAGGATGCGGTAGCCCCCGACCTCGCTGCCCGCCGGCAGCCCGCCACGGCGCGCGGTGCCGCTGCTCCGCGCCGGGTCGACAGATCTGCTGCTGGGCTCCTCCATGGTGTCAAGGTATCGACAATTCGCGTCCGCGCCCTGCTCTCCCGTGAGCAGGTGAGACGCGGCACAGATAACCTGGGTGGAGATTCACGGACGTCCAACCGAATATCAAGGAGATCTCCATTGACTGGCAAAGACGGCTACGACCTCGTCGTGGTGTCCAACCGGCTCCCGGTCGACTTCACGGTCGACCACGAGGGACGCGTCGACTGGAAGCGCTCTCCGGGAGGACTCGTCACGGCTCTCGAGCCGGTCATGCAGAAGTCGGACGGCGCCTGGGTGGGCTGGTCCGGCGCGCCTGACCTCGAGGTCGAGCCCTTCGACGCGGACGACATGCGCCTGGTGCCCGTGACGCTGTCGGCCACCGAGATCGAGCGCTACTACGAGGGCTTCTCGAACGACACGCTGTGGCCGCTCTACCACGACGTGATCGCTCCTCCCGCGTTCCACCGGCAGTGGTGGGACGCCTACCGGCGCGTCAACCAGCGCTTCGCCGACGCCGCAGCCGCACAGGCCGACCACGGTGCGACCGTCTGGGTGCACGACTACCAGCTCCAGCTCGTGCCCCGGATGCTGCGCGAGCAGCGACCCGACCTGCGCATCGGCTTCTTCAACCACATCCCCTTCCCCCCGCTCGAGCTGTTCCAGCAGCTCCCGTGGCGCCGCCAGGTCATCGACGGGCTCCTGGGTGCGGACCTCATCGGCTTCCAGCGCGCGGGCGACGCGTCGAACTTCATCCGCGCCGTGCGCCGCCTGACCGGGTACACGACCCGCGGACCGATCGTCACGACCCCCGCGACCGAGGACAGCCCCGCCCGCCACGTGCGCGCCGCGGCCTTCCCCATCTCGATCGACTCCCGCACGTTCGACGAGCTCGCCCGGACCCCCGAGGTCCAGGCCCGCTCGCGCGAGATCCGCGCCGACCTGGGGGACCCCGAGGTCATGATGCTCGGGGTCGACCGGCTCGACTACACCAAGGGCATCCGCCACCGGATCAAGGCCTACGGCGAGATCCTCCAGGACGGGCGCATCGACGTCGAGCACGTCACGCTGGTCCAGGTCGCGAGCCCCAGCCGCGAGAACGTGGGCGCCTACCAGGAGCTGCGCGAGCAGGTCGAGGGCCTCGTGGGGCGCATCAACGGCGAGTACGCCGAGATCGGCCACGCCGCGATCCACTACCTGCACCACTCCTACCCGCCCGAGGAGATGGCCGCGCTCTACCTCGCAGCCGACGTCATGCTCGTGACCTCGCTGCGCGACGGCATGAACCTCGTCGCCAAGGAGTACATCGCGGCCCGCTCGGACGACCAGGGCGTGCTCGTGCTGTCCGAGTTCACGGGCGCGGCCGACGAGCTCGCGAGCGGTGCTCTGCTCGTCAACCCGCACGACATCGACGGCATGAAGGACATCATCGTCGCGGCGGCCCACATGGACCCGCGCGAGCAGCGCAAGCGGATGCGCCGCCTGCGTCGACGCGTCCTCGCGGACGACGTCTCGAAGTGGTCCGAGTCCTTCCTGGGCGTGCTGCAGGCCATGCCGTCGCGCGACACGCCCCGACGCCAGGAGCCGGTCGAGGGAGAGGGCGCGTGACGGCGTCGGGCCCCGTGACCTCGCTCGACGACGGGCTCGGACGCGACCTCGCCGCGCTCGCGGCGCTCGTCCCCCGCACGCCCGACGGCGGCGCGCCGGCGGGCGGCCCCCTGCTCGTGGCGAGCGACTTCGACGGGGTGCTCGCCCCCCTGGGCGACGACCCTCTCGCGTCGCGCCCCACCGCGGCCGCGGCCGCGGCGCTCGCGCGGCTCGCGGCGCTCGGCCCGGACCGCGTGCGGGTCGCGCTCGTGTCGGGTCGACGGATCGAGGACCTCGCGCGCCTGGCCTCGCCGCCCGTGGGCGCGCTGCTCGTCGGCAGCCACGGCGCCGAGACGGGCGAGGTGCTGGCCTCCTCACCGGACGCCGAGGCGCCGGGCGCGCACAGCCAGGTCCGAGCCGACGGGACGACCGCCCGGGTCCGCCTCGTGCCCGTCGCGCTCGACGACGCCCAGACGGCCCTCCTGGCCCACGTCACGCAGGGCCTCGAGGAGATCGCGGACCCCGTCGAGGGAGCGTGGGTCGAGCACAAGCCCTCGGCGGCCGTGCTGCACACCCGGCTGTCGCCCCGGCCCGCGGCCGACGAGGCCGCGGTCGCCGCCGCACGGCTCGGCGACGAGCTGGGCGCGCACGCCATGACGGGCAAGAACGTGGTCGAGATCGCGGTCACGAGCACCTCGAAGGGCATCGCGCTCGATGCGTTGCGCACCGCGCTGGGCTCGCCCGCGGTGCTCTACCTGGGCGACGACGTGACCGACGAGAGGGCGTTCGCCGTGCTCGGCGCGTCCGACCTCGGGATCAAGGTCGGTCCGGGAGAGACGCTCGCACGCCGGCGCGTCGCCGACCCCGACGAGGCGGCCCTCGCGCTCACGGTGCTCGCCGACCTGCTGGGCGCCTGAGGACCGTTACCCGCACGTGACCCGGGTGTGACGGAGAACTCAGCATGCGGGGGTAGGATGCCGAGCAACGATGACGTCGGACCACCAGGTCCCCCGGGAGACCGGAGTTCCTGGAGGTTCGGCTTCTTCTGTGTCACAGCAGACACGCACCACGTGAAAGCGCGGCACGTCACTACACAACGGATCGTCCGGCACGTACCTGCCGGTGGAGGGATGTACCCATCATGGCTACGGTCACTTTCGACCACGCAACGCGGCTCTACCCGGGGACCGAGCGCCCTGCGGTGGACCAGCTCAACCTGCACATCGAGGACGGCGAGTTCCTCGTCCTCGTCGGCCCCTCGGGTTGTGGCAAGTCGACCTCGCTCCGCATGCTCGCGGGCCTCGAGGACGTCAACGGCGGGCACATCTTCATCGGTGACCGCGACGTCACCGACGTGCAGCCCAAGGACCGCGACATCGCGATGGTGTTCCAGAACTACGCGCTGTACCCGCACATGTCCGTCGCGGACAACATGGGCTTCGCGCTGAAGATCGCCGGCACGCCCAAGGCGGACATCCGCCAGCGCGTCGAGGAGGCTGCGAAGATCCTCGACCTGTCCGAGTACCTGGACCGCAAGCCCAAGGCCCTCTCGGGTGGTCAGCGCCAGCGTGTGGCCATGGGCCGCGCGATCGTCCGCCAGCCGCAGGTCTTCCTCATGGACGAGCCGCTGTCGAACCTCGACGCCAAGCTCCGTGTCCAGACCCGTACGCAGATCGCGTCGCTCCAGCGCCGCCTCGGCGTCACGACCGTCTACGTCACGCACGACCAGACCGAGGCCCTCACCATGGGTGACCGCATCGCGGTCCTCAAGGACGGCCTCCTGCAGCAGGTCGGCACGCCGCGCGACATGTACGACACCCCGGCCAACGTCTTCGTCGCCGGCTTCATCGGTTCGCCGGCCATGAACCTCGCGACCTTCACCGTGAACAACGGTGCTGCCGAGGTCGGCGCGGCGCGCATCCCGCTCGACCGCGAGGTCGTCGCCAAGATCACCGAGGCGGACAAGGGCAAGGTCACGGTCGGCTTCCGCCCCGAGTCCCTCGAGGTCACCACGCAGGCGAACGAGAACGCGTTCGCCGTCGAGGTCAACATCGTCGAGGAGCTCGGCTCCGACGCGTTCGTCTACGGCACCCTCAAGGGTGACCTGGCCAGCGCCGACGTCCACTCGGGTGCTGGTGACAACCAGATCATCGTCCGCGTCGACCCGCGCAACGTTCCCGCCAAGGGCGAGCGCATCCACGTGGCGATCCGCCCGGGCAACACGCACATCTTCTCGACCGCGACGGGCCTGCGTCTCAGCTGACCTCTAGCGACACGGGGGCGGGCTCGGCTGTGTGCCGGGTCCGCCCCTTTCGCATATCCTTCCCCGTGGCTGCGGAACGTCCGCAGTCGTGACCGACGTCGGGTGCGGACCCGCGGCGACCTGCCGCACGGCGCGCACCGCAGTCCGTCGAGCCACCCCGCGCGACCGGCCACCGCGGAGAAAGGACCTGTCATGGTGCAGAACCTGCAGATCACCGCGTCAGCCCCCGACCCAGCCCTGCTCGACCTCCCCTGGGACATCCCGCTCGAGCAGTGGCCGGACGAAGTCCTCGCAGCCCTCCCCCGCGGTATCTCCCGCCACATCGTGCGCTTCGTGCGCATGTCCGGGCGCGTCATCGCGATCAAGGAGATCGGCGAGTCCGTCGCGTACCGCGAGTACGAGCTCCTGCGCCAGCTCAGCCGCATGGACGTGCCGAGCGTCGTGCCCGTGGGGGTCATCACGGGCCGCTCGGACGCGAACGGCGAGCGCCTCGAGGCCGTGCTCATCACCGAGCACCTGCAGTTCTCGCTGCCCTACCGCGCGCTCTTCAGCCAGGCACTCCAGCCGGACACCGCGACCCGGCTCATCGACGCCCTCGCCGTGCTGCTCGTGCGCCTGCACCTCATCGGCTTCTACTGGGGCGACGTGTCGCTGTCCAACACGCTCTTCCGACGCGACGCCGAGACCTTCGCGGCCTACCTCGTCGACGCGGAGACGGGTGACCTGCACCGCGAGCTGAGCCCGGGCCAGCGCAGCTACGACGTGGACCTCGCCCGGACCAACATCATCGGCGAGCTCATGGACCTCTCCGCGGGTGAGCTGCTCGACGAGGACATCGACGAGATCCTCGTGGGCGACGCGCTCGTCGCGCGGTACAACGAGCTCTGGGACGCCCTGACGAACGCCGAGTCGTTCGCGTCCGACGAGCGGTGGCGTGTCGCGGCCCGCATCGAACGCCTCAACAACCTGGGGTTCGACGTCGGCGAGCTCGACATCACGACCGACATCGACGGGACCACGGTCCAGATCCAGCCCAAGGTCGTCGACGCCGGGCACCACTCGCGCCGCCTCATCCGGCTCACGGGGCTCGACGTCCAGGAGAACCAGGCGCGCCGGCTCCTCAACGACCTCGACTCCTACCGGGCGGCGGCCGAGCGGCAGAACGACGACGAGGAGTTCGTCGCGCACGACTGGCTCAGCGGCGTGTTCGAGCCCACGATCCAGGCCGTGCCGCGCGACCTGCGGCGCAAGCTGCAGCCCGCGCAGCTCTTCCACGAGATCCTCGACCACCGCTGGTTCATCTCCGAGAAGGCCGGGCGCGACATCCCCATGCCCGAGGCCACGGCGTCGTACGTGGAGAACGTGCTCCGGCACCGGCCCGACGAGAAGGCGATCCTGGGCCTGGCGCCGGGCGAGGTCGACCAGCAGGAGTGAGGTTCCCTGGGCGGGACCCGGCGCGCCGGGCTCCGGGGTCCAGCGCCGCGACGGTCAGGACCCGGACGGCAAGGGGCGGGCCGCCCGTGCTGCCCCGACGTCCTGGCGCCGGTAGCGCTCGCCCACGAGGGCTGCACCGAGCGCGATGACCCCCGGCACCACGAGGGCCACCTCGAGCCCTGCGCGCAGCACGAGCGCCCCGGTCGCGGCCCCCGCGCCGAGCGCCAGGACGGCCGAGACGCGCCGGACCCACGCCTCGCGGCCGTGGCTGTCCTGGAAGTAGTCGGCGGCCAGCCCCGTCAGGGTCGAGGTGACCACGGTCGTCGTGAGGTCCTTGACGGACAGGTGCCGCGCCGTCGCGGCCTGCACCCCCATCGAGACGCCGAGCACCGCGACGACCACGAGCAGGCGCCACCCCCGGGGTTCGCCCACCACGTACGCCACGACCGAGGCGGCGAGCACCCCCACGCCGACGCCCGCGAACAACCCGGTGGTCGTCCGGTGCCAGCCGGCCGGATGGTTGCGGAACGCGTAGCCGGCGACCGCAGCCCCTGCGACGTAGGCCAGGAGCGCGACGAGCGGGCCCGCGGTGGGGACGTCCTGCCCGCCGGCCAGCCCCATCCCGAGGATGAGCACGTTGCCGGTCATGTTGGCCGTGAAGACCTGGTCGAGCGCCAGGTAGCAGATGCCGTCGATGATGCCCGTCGAGAACGTCAGGACGAGGAGCAGCACCCGGTAGTGCCGATGCACGGGGCGAGGGTCCATGTCGCGAGCATGCCCCGGGAGTCCACGGGGCGCACCCGCGGAGCGCGGACCCGCGCCGCACTTCCGGGCCCAGGCCCGGCGTCCCGGGCCACGAAGAGCCCCGGAAGCGCGCAGGGCGCCCCGCGCGCCGCCTGGTGGCGGTCTGCGGGGCGCCCTGGGGCGGCGTGGTGCGGAGGCTCAGTCCTCGGCGGCGCGCAGGCGCGCGACCTCGTAGAGCGAGATGCCGGCCGCGACGCCCGCGTTGAGCGACTCGACGTCCGAGAGGATCGGGATCGAGGCGACGACGTCGCACGTCTCGCGCACGAGGCGTGAGAGGCCCTTGCCCTCGGATCCGACGACGAGCACGAGCGGGTCCTTGCCGAACGCGAGCTCGCCCACGGCGACCGGGCCGCCGCCGTCGAGCCCGACGATGAAGCAGCCTGCGGCCTTGTACTCGGTGAGGGTGCGCACGAGGTTGGTCGCACGGGCCACGGGCACGCGCGCCGCGGCACCGGCGGACACCTTCCAGGCCGAGGCCGTGACGCCGGCCGCCCGGCGTTCGGGCACCAGGACTCCGTGCGCACCGAACGCGCCCGCGGACCGCAGGACGGCGCCGAGGTTGCGCGGGTCGGTCACGCCGTCGAGCGCGACGATGAGCGGCGGCTCGCCCGCCTCGTGCGCACGGTCGAGGAGGTCCTCGGGGTCGGCGTAGTCGTAGGGCGGGACCTGGATCGCGACGCCCTGGTGGACCGAGCCGTCGGTCATGCGGTCGAGCTCGGCCTTGGTGACCTCGAGGAGGTTGTACCCGCGCCCGGAGGCGATGTTCAGGATCTCCTTGGTGCGGTCGTCGGCCTCGAGGCGCGTCGCGATGTAGACCGCGGAGACCGGGATGTAGGCACGGAGGGCCTCGAGCACCGCGTTCCGGCCGTTGACGACCTCGTTGGCGCTGCTCGAACGGGTCGTGCGCGAGGGCGTGCGACCGCTCGGACGCCCGCCACGGGCCGCGCTCTTGGCGTCGTGCGCGCGAGGCCCCGTCGAGGTGGCCTCGCGGCGCTCGGAAGCGACCTTGGCCTTGTGCGCCTTGTGGTAGGTGCGGTCCTCGGCCTTGGGCGTCGGGCCGCGGCCCTCGAGCGAGCGACGGTTCTTGCCGCCCGTGCCGGCGACGGCGCCCTTCTTGTTGCTGCTGCGGGTCGCGCCGCGTCGTTGTGAGTTTCCAGCCATGGGTCTGCCCCGTCGGTCGATGTGAGTGAGTGAAGTTGTCGGTGGCGGACCCTGCGCCCCGGTGGGCGCCGTCCGGCCGTCGGGCCAGGGCCCCTGGTCAGGTGCCCTGGCGTGCAGCGAGGGACCAGCGGGCCCCGTCGCTGGAGTCCTCCACGACGACCCCGGCGGCCGCGAGGCGGTCCCGGATCGCGTCGGAGGTGGCGAAGTCGCGTGCCGCCCGTGCCTGGGCGCGGGCGTCGAGCTCGGCGGTGACGACCGCGTCGAGCGCGTGGCGATACCGGGTGTCCCCGGCGTCGGCCCACTGCTCGCCCGCGGGGTCCAGCCCCAGCACGTCGAGCATCGCGCGGAGCGAGACGAGGTGGTGACGGGCGACCGCGTCGGCGGCCGGCGAGCGGTCCGCGAGCGCGGAGTTGCCCGCCCGCAGGTGCTCGTGGACCACGGCGAGCGCGGCGGGCACGTTGAGGTCGTCGTCCATGGCCGTCACGAACGCGGTCGGGAGCTCGGCCTCGCGCACGTCGGCGACGTCCACCTCGCCCACGCGCTCGCTCGCACGCTGGACGAACCCGCTGAGCCGCTCCCACGTGGCCTCGGCCTCGGTCACGGTGTCCTGGGTCCACTCGAGCATCGAGCGGTACTGGACCGCGGCGAGCGCGTAGCGCAGCACGGCCGGGCTGGTCGTGGAGAGCACCTCGCGGACGAGCAGCCCGTTGCCGAGCGACTTGCTCATCTTGGCGCCGCCCTGGGTGACCCAGGCCGAGTGCAGCCAGTACTGGGCGAACCCGTCGCCGGCCGCGCGGGACTGCGCCTGCTCGTTCTCGTGGTGCGGGAACCGTAGGTCCAGGCCGCCGCCGTGGATGTCGAACGTGCTCCCCAGGTACCGGTGGGCCATGGCCGAGCACTCGAGGTGCCAGCCGGGCCGTCCGCGCCCGAACGGGGTGTCCCACGAGGCCGTGGCGGGTTCGCCGGGCTTGGGGGCCTTCCAGAGCGCGAAGTCGCGGGGGTCGCGCTTGAGGGAGTCCTCGGCCGGGTCCGCAGGGGCGGGGGCGAGGTCCTCGAGGCGCTGGTTGGTGAGCGAGCCGTAGTCCGCCCAGGAGCGGACGTCGAACCACACGTCGCCGGGGCCGGTCGTGTAGGCGTGCCCCGAGTCGACGAGGCGCTGCATGAGCTCGACCATGTCCGGGACGTGCCCCGTGGCGCGGGGCTCGTAGGTGGGCGGGGTCACGCCCAGCGCGTCGTAGGCCGCGGTGAAGGCGCGCTCGTTGATCGCGGCCCACGCCCACCAGGGCTCGCCCGCGTCGACGGACTTGGCGAGGATCTTGTCGTCGATGTCCGTGACGTTGCGGATGAGGGTCACGCGCGAGCCCGTGCGGCGCAGCCAGCGAACCAGGACGTCGAACGCGACGGCCGAGCGCATGTGCCCGATGTGCGGCGCCGACTGGACCGTCGCCCCACACAGGTAGATGCCGACCTCACCCTGGTTCTGGGGGATGAAGTCGCGCACGTCCCGCGTCGCGGTGTCGAACAGTCGAAGGCTCACGCCCGCAAGGTTACCGGGGTGCACCCCTCCCGGCAGAACCCGCCCCGTCGGGGGCGGGGTACCGGTGCGCGTCTTCACCCGTGCGGGCGGGTCTCTCGGGACGGTCGTCGCCCGGAGGTCGTCGTCCCGGGGGGCCGTCGTCGCGGCAGCCGCGGGACGGCGCAGCGGTACGGGGCAGCGGTCAGTCGCGCCAGTGGACCTTGGTCGGGGTCACGCGCACGACCACGCGACGGTTGTCCGTGCCGTCGTCACCCGTGTAGCGCTCGGCACCCGTGTACTTCTGGGCGAGCGCGTGGATGAGCGAGGCCGAGGGGTCCTCCTCGATCGCGGCCTCGCCGCGCACCTCGAGGTACTGGTACGGGGCGTCGCGCGGGTAGACGAGCACGCTCAGGCGGGGGTCGCGGCGCAGGTTGTCGGTCTTGCGGCGTCCGTGGATCGTCGAGAACACGACGTCCTCGCCGTCGCGCGCGATCCACACGACCGAGGTCTGCGGGCTGCCGTCCGCCTCGAGCGTGGCGACGGTGGCGAACTCGGGGGCGTCGAGGAGCGCCTTGGCGGCGTCGGGAAGGCTCGTCATGCCGTGCTCAATCGCGCGGCGCCCGCGCGTATTCCCGCAGGTCGCCACCTTCTCAGCAGGTGGGACGCGGGCCCGACGGCGGCGCTACCCGAAGTTCTTGCCCTCGCCCCGGTAGGTGGGGACCTCCTCGACGACCTGGTCGCCTCGCACGAGCTGCACGCGGTCGAAGCGCTCCATCAGCTCGCCCGCCTTGGCGTGCCGGAACCAGACGCGGTCGCCCACCGCGAGCTCACGCGCGTCGCGGTGCCCTCGGGCGACGTGCAGGGGGGTCTGGACCTCCCCGACGCCCTCGGACGACGTGAGCCGCCACCCGGGCTCGACGACGCGTGGCACGCGCGCGGCCCCGGCAGGCCCCGAGGCCACGTACCCGCCCGCGAACGCGGTCGCGTAGCCGGGCGCGGGGACGCGCACGACGTCGAGCCCGAAGTACGCCGAGGGGTGCGGCACGAACGAGCGGTACCCGTCGAACAGGCCGGGCACGAACAGGCCCGAGCCGGACGTCACCTCGGTCACGACGGGGTCTGCGGCGGACGTCTCGAGCGAGCCGGTCCCCCCGGAGTTCACGAGCTCGAGCTCGTGCCCGACGGCGTCGCGCACGGCTGCGATGACCTCGCCCCGGCGTGTGGACAGGTCGGCGACCGAGGCCTTCTTGACGAGCCGCACCGCGGGGCTCGTGTCGGGCAGCCCCGCGACCTGCGCCTCGTAGAACATCAGGCCGCGCACGCGCAGCCCGGGCAGGGTCGCGATCGCGCGCGCGAGCGCCGCGGCCTCCGCGGGGGTGTGGACGGGCGAGCGGCGGGTCCCGAGGTGGACCGTGAAGGGTCCGACCCCCAACCGCAGCGAGGCGTCGATGTCGAGGCACAGCAGGACGGGCGGGGTGTCCACCTCGCCCGCGTCACCGGCCGCGCGCTCCGCCGCGTCCGCTCCCCGGTGCCCCGCGAGCGCGGTCGCCACGAGCGCGACCTGCGCGACGTCGTCGACCATGAGGGTGATCTCCCGGCGTGCGGCCGGGTCCGCGGCGAGCTCCGCGAGCGCCCGGCGGTCGACCGTCGGGTACGCGACCAGCACGTCGCGCGCGCCCTGCTCGACGAGCCACAGCGCCTCGGCCAGCGAGTACGCCATGATCCCCGCGAAGCCGAGCCGGCCGGCGCGCTCGACGAGCGAGCGCACGCGAACCGACTTGGACGCGAGGCGCACGGGCACTCCCCCGGCCCGGGCCAGGAGCTCGCGCGCGTTGGCGTCGAACACGTCGAGGTCGACGACGGCGACAGGGCCGGGGACGCGCTCGGTCGCGGCCGACAGCCGCTCGCCCAGGGTGCGCGTCTCCGCGGACGGAGCGGATGATCGGGACCTACCGGTCACACCGTCCTCGAGGGACCGGGCGGACGGGTCCTGCGTGCTGCTCTGCACGGGCGTCGACGTCATGGTAGGAAACCTACCCTTCGTGAGATAGTGCCGGGTGTGACGAGCCAGCAGGCTCCCGGTTCATGGACGAACTGGGCGCGAAACCAGACCGCTGATCCCCTGCGCCGCGCTGCCCCGCGGGACACCGACGAGCTCGCGCGGACCGTGCGCAGAGCGGCCGATGACGGCCTGCACGTCCGTGCGGTCGGCGCCGGGCACTCGTTCACGGGAGCCGCGGTCACCGACGGTCTCCTGCTGAGCCTCGACCACCTGCAGACGGTCGAGGACGTGACGCGCACGGAGACCGGCGCGCGCGTGACCGTGGGGGCAGGCATCCGCCTGCACCGGCTCAACCAGGTCCTGGCGTCGGCGGGGCTCGCGATGCGCAACCTCGGCGACATCGACCGTCAGTCGATCGCGGGCGCGATCTCGACGGGCACGCACGGCACGGGGGCCTCGCTCGGCGGGCTCGCGACCCAGGTCCGCGGGGTGCGCGTGGTCGGGGCCGACGGCTCGGTCACCGAGGCCACGCCCGAGCAGAACCCGGACCTGTTCGAGGCGAGCCGTCTGGGCCTCGGCTCGACGGGTGTGCTCGCTGCCGTGACGCTCGACGTCGTCCCGGCGTTCCACCTGCGCGCCCAGGAGGAGCCCTGGCCGCTCGACCGGGTCCTCGAGGAGCTCAGCACGGCCTCGGGCGGCCGCGGGGGCGGCACGGACGCCGAGGGCCTCGAGAACGCGCACGACCACTTCGAGTTCTACTGGTTCCCGCACACGCGCCGCGCGCTCACCAAGCGCAACGACCGCCTGGCGCCCGACGACGAGGCCGCAGCCTCCCTGCACGCGGCCCGCGGCGAGCGGCCGGACGCCGTGACCCGGGCGCGCGCCTGGGTCGACGAGGAGCTGCTGTCCAACGGCGCGTTCGAGGTCGTCAACCGGCTCGCGACGGCGCTGCCGCGCGCGACGCCCCGCATCAACGCGCTCTCCGCCCGCGCACTGGCTCCCCGTACCTACGTCGCTCCCTCGCACGAGGTGTTCGTCTCGCCGCGGCGCGTGCGCTTCCGCGAGATGGAGTACGCGGTGCCTCGCGCCGCCCTCGTGGACGTGCTCGAGGACATCGACGCCTGGGTCAGGGCCTCGGGCGAGAACGTCCCGTTCCCCGTCGAGGTCCGGTTCGCCGCGGCCGACGACGTGTGGCTCTCCACCGCCCACAGACGCGAGAGCGCCTACGTCGCGGTCCACCAGTACCTCCGGCTCCCGCACGAACGCTACTTCGAGGGCGTCGAGAAGATCGTCGCGAGCGTGGGCGGACGACCGCACTGGGGCAAGCTCCACACCCTGGGCGCCGAGGACCTCGCCGAGCGCTACCCGCGCTTCGAGGACTTCCGTCGGGTCCGCGCCCAGGCCGACCCGGGCGGGGTGTTCGCGAACCCGTACACGGACCAGGTGTTCGGGCTGCGCTGACGGCGCCCCGCGCGGGTGAGCGGACCACCCGGGGTGAGCGGCGCCGTCGGGCCTGCTGCGGACCGACAGCGACCTGCGGACCGGACGGCGGCCGCCGAGGCTGCTGGGCCCGCTAGGACGCCTCGGCTGGGCCCGCAGCGTCCGCCGCCCCGTCAGGGTGCACCACGAGCGACAGGACGTAGTCCGCGAGCGCGTGGAAGCTGCGGATCGTCGCCTCGTCGTCCTGCTGGACGAGCCACGCGATCTCGATCCCGTCGATGTACCCCGCGACGATGCGCGCCAGGAACGGCGTGTCCATCGAGTAGGTGATGCCCGCGATCTCCGAGAGCTGGTCCAGGATTCCCTGCGTCATGGCCCACGTCTGCTCGAGGTGCGCCCGCGCGACCGGGCGCAGCGCACGGTTGCGCGACCCGGCGGTCGCGAACTCGAACGTCAGCAGCCGCATGTGGCGGCGCGGGGTGAGTCCCTGCCACAGCCCGTCGGCGGCCGCGTGCGCGATCGTGTACAGGTCCTGGGTGGGGTCCAGCGCCATGCGGACCGGGTCCGAGGCGACGAGCGCGACGCTGTGGCCCATGGCCCGGAGCATCGCGTCCTTGTCCTCGAAGCAGTAGTGGACCGTCCCGAGCGAGATCCCGGCCTCGGCCGCGACCCCGCGCACCGTGACGGCCTCCACACCCTCACGGATGGCGATCGACATCGCCGCGTCGACGATCTGTGCGCGGCGCTCCTCGATGGACATGCGGCTCATCGTCGAACTCCTTCGTGACCGACCTCGGTGGTGCGCACGAACGTCGCCCGCTGCTGTCCACCATGCCTTCAATGTCGCATATTCGCATGTGGGAGCCGCGAGGACAGGACGGGCCACGACCTGGACGTGGCAGGCTGGGAGGATCGGTTCCCGTCAGGAACGTCTCGGCCGAAAGGACACCAGTGGCCCGCTCGCACCGCCCGCTCTTCCTCGTCACCGCCTGCGCGCTGCTCGTGCCCCTGCTCGCGGGGTGCGGCGGCGCCACGCAGGAAGCGGCGCCGCCCACCGCGACCGCGCACGCGGCCGAGATCACGGACGACGGGGTCTCGGTCACGCTGACCGTCCCCGCGGGCTGGGACCGTGCCGGGCAGGACGCGCCCCTCGTCGTCCGGACGGAGAAGCCGTTCGGCGACCCGGGGTTCACGGCCAACGTGGTCGTCACGACCGAGGCCCCCGGCACCTCGACGCTCGCCGAGCAGACCGCCGCAGCCGCCGACTACCTGGCGCAGACGGAC
Source organism: Oerskovia sp. NPDC060287 (assembly GCF_042726775.1). Lineage (NCBI taxonomy): Bacteria > Bacillati > Actinomycetota > Actinomycetes > Micrococcales > Cellulomonadaceae > Oerskovia > Oerskovia sp. NPDC060287. Next base: position 8,474 of record NZ_JBHXBO010000031.1, on the reverse strand, counting down.
GACTGGACCGTCGACCCGACGCAGCCCGGGCCGATCGAGCTCGCAGGGTTCCCCGCCCACCGGTTCGGCGGCACGCGCTCGGTCGACGGCGTCGAGGTCTCCCAGGTCGAGACGATCGTCGAGGTCGCGACCGGGACGGGGACCGCGTTCGTGTTCGTCACGGAGTCGTACGCGACGCAGGACACCGACGGCGCAGCACAGGCCCGCGCCGTGACCGACAGCCTGGTCGTGACGCCCGCCGGATGACGGGCTGCCGCGCCTAGGCCCCGAGCGCGCCCACGGGCGAGGTCGATCCGCGCGGCACGAGGCGGCACGGGAGCTTCTCGACGCCCGACGCCCGCTGCCCGTCGATCGCGGCGAACAGTCGTTGTGCGGCGTAGCGTCCCAGGACCTCGAGGTTGTTGTCGACGCTCGTGAGCTCGGGCCTCGCACCGAGCGCGAACTGCTCCCAGTTGTCGAAGCCGATGACCGAGACGTCGCCCGGCACGTCGCGGCCGAGCTCACGGAGGGTGTCGAGCACGCCTCGGGCGATCTGGTCGCTCGCCGCGAAGATCGCGTCGATCGACGGGTCCTTGGCCAGGAGCATGGCCGTGGCGCTCCGCCCCCATCGCTCCGACCACTCCCCGAACAGCACGCCGTCACCCGCGAGCTCGAGGCCCGCGGCCGAGAGCGCCGCTGCCGTGCCGGCCGCCCGGTCCTGGGCTGCGGCGTACGTGGGGTCGCCCGAGACGTGGGCGATGCGGCGACGCCCGCACGCGATCAGGTGCTCGACGGCGACCCGGCCGCCCGCGACGTTGTCGGGGACGATCGAGAGGTCCGCGTCGTCCTGGGACGGCGCGTAGGCGTAGACCACCGGCACGGGGAGCCGCTGCCCCAGGGACTGACGCGGGTCGGTCTGACGCCCGACGACGATCAGCCCGTCGACACGACGCGAGAGCAGGGCCTGGAGGTGGTACTGCTCGCGGATCGAGTCGCCTCGCGCGTCGCACAGGAAGACCGAGACGCGACCGGCGCCGAACGCGTCCTCGGCTCCCATGAGGATGGGGATGACGAAGCGCCCTTCGAGGTCGCTCGTGAGCAGGCCCACCGTCCCCGTCCTGCCCGCGAGGAGGCCGCGGGCGAGCGCGTTCGGCTGGAACGAGAGCCGCTCGGCGGCCTCCATGACCCGCGTCCTGGTCTCGGCCTTGACCTGGTCGCGCCCGTTGAGCGCCTTGGAGGCCGTCGCCACCGAGACCCCTGCGAGCCGTGCGACGTCGGTCAGCGTGACAGAACGCTTGGCCCTGTCGACCGGCGGGGATCCCCCTTCGTCCTCGCGCACCATCGTCCTGCTCCCTCGAGATGTCCCGGTCCCTGATGGATCCGGAGGTCGTGACGAAACTGTAACCCCCTGAGCGGGTTGACGGCTCCCCGACTCCGCAATAGTCTCAGAAAACCTTTTCGGCATCTTTCGCAAGAGGCGATGTGAGCGCTAACCTGCTCCTAGTGGCCTCATTCAGCGAAAAGATCTCGCCGTAGAGGCAGGTGCATCTCGATCGCCAGATGATCGTGACGCGCTTCCGAAACGGTTTCGTCGCCGTGTGCAGGACCCCTGGACGTGCAGAGCAGCACCCGAACACCCCGCACCACCCTCAACGAAGAGAGCTTGGAGGCTCGAATGAGCACCACACGGAAGTCGATCCGCGCAGTCCGCCCGCTGGCGGCCCTCCTCACGGCCGGCATGCTGGTCACGAGCCTGGCGGCGTGCTCGCCCGCCGAGGACAGCGACAGCGGGGCGGGCGGCGACACGGCCGCGAGCGACTCGCCCGAGGGGGTCGACGACGGTACCCAGCTCACGCTGTGGACCCGCGCCCCGATGGAGAAGCAGGCCACCCTCCTGGTCGACGCGTACAACGCGAGCCACGAGAACCAGGTCTCCCTGACCATCACGCCCAACGACGACTACGTCGCCAAGGTGGGCGCGGCGGCAGGCAGCAGCAGCCTCCCCGACCTCTTCGCCGCGGACATCGTCTACGTCCCGAACTGGACCTCCCAGGGCCTGTTCACCGACATCACCGACCGGATCGACGGGCTCCCCTACGCCGACGAGCTCGCGCAGGGCCACATCGACGCCGGGACGTACGAGGACCAGGAGTACGTCCTGCCGTTCGTCCTCGACCTCTCGGTCATGTTCTACAACAAGGACCTCTACCGCGAGGCCGGGCTCGACCCCGAGAAGCCGCCGACGACGCTCAAGGAGTACGGCGAGCACGCCAAGGCCATCAGCGCGCTGGGCAAGGACGGCGTGTCCGGCACGTACTTCGGCGGCAACTGCGGCGGGTGCACGCTCTTCACGTGGTTCCCGTCGGTCTGGGCCGGCGGCGACCAGGTCCTGAGCGCGGACGGCACCGAGTCGCTGCTCGCGAGCGACACCGCCAAGGACGTCTACGCGGTCTACAAGGACATGGTCGACTCCGGCGCGATCGGCAACGGCACCAAGGACGAGACCGGCGCGACGTGGACCGGTCCTTTCCAGGAGGGCAAGGTCGGCGTGATGCCGTACCCCGCGACCCTGCTGTCGACCGCGGCCGAGACCGTCGACGTCGGCGTCGCCCCGATCCCCGGACCCGACGGCGGGGAGTCCACGTTCGTGGGCGGTGACGGGATCGGCATCTCCAAGGACTCGAAGAACGAGGCCGCGGCCTGGAACTTCCTCTCGTGGCTCACGAGCGAGGACGCGCAGGTCGAGGTCCTGGCCAAGAACAACGACGTCGTGTCGCGCGCGGACCTGGCCGACAACAAGTACGCGGCCGTCGACCCGCGCCTCGTGACCATCAACGAGGTCGCGGCCAAGGGCAGCACGCCCGTCGCGATCAACTTCCAGCAGGCGTTCAACGCTCCCGACAGCCCGTGGCTGACGCTCGTGCGCGGAGCGGTGTTCGGCGACGCGAAGAGCATCGACGCCGACAACGACGAGATCACGGCCGTCCTCGACCAGTAGCCAGCTCCGTCCACCCAGGACGAGCACCGTGGTGGGTGCGGACCGTCGCACCCACCACGGTCCACCCGAGTCAGAGAGGACTCCCGTGACCACGCACACCACGGCCCCCGTGAGCACCCCGAGGCCCGCGGCGCGCCCCGCCGGGCGCCGCAGTCGACGCAGCGCCCTGCGAGGCCGGGGAGCCCAGGGCTGGCTCTACGCGATGCCCACCGCCGTCTTCGTCGGCCTCTTCTTCATCGTCCCGATCCTCCTGGTCGTGCAGATGTCGGTCTCCGACTGGCCCCTGCTGGCGGGCAACCGCGGGCCCAACTTCCCCGAGAACTTCCAGGACGTCGTCGCCAACAAGTACTTCTGGCCCTCGATCGTCTTCACGCTGAAGTACACCGTGATCGCGACGGTCCTCCTCCTGGGCCTCGGGCTCGGGATGGCGCTGCTGGTCCAGGAGAGCACCCGGTGGAAGGGGTTCTTGCGCACGGCGTTCCTCGTCCCGAGCGCGCTCGGGCTGGCCTCGGCCTCGCTCCTGTTCTACGCGCTCTACTCCCCGCAGTCCGGCCCGATCAGCCCCTTCCTCGAGAAGCTCGGCCTGGTCGACGAGCCGATCTCGTTCCTCGGCACCCCCACGGCCGCCCTCTGGTCGACCGTCTTCCTCATCGTGTGGCGCTTCGCGGGCTTCTACATGCTCCTGCTCCTGGTGGGCCTGCAGAACATCCCTGGTGAGGTCTACGAGGCGGCGCGCATCGACGGTGCCAAGCCGTTCCAGATCTTCCGGAGCATCACCCTGCCGCTCCTGCGCCCCTCGCTCATGCTCTGCACGATCATGTGCGTCACGGGGTCACTGCTCGCGTTCGACCAGTTCTACATCCTGACCAAGGGCGGCCCGGACAACAGCACCATCACGGTCGTCCAGCTCATCTACAACATGGCGTTCCAGGGACAGAACGACCTGGGCCGTGCTGCCGCCCTGTCGATCCTCGTGCTCCTGGCCCTGATCGTCATCAACGCCCTGCAGTTCCGCGGCATGCGCCAGACGGACGAGAAGTGAGGACCCCGGACATGCCCACCACGACCGAGACCCCGTCCGCTCCCGTCCCGTCGTCCGCCCCGGCCGCACCCCCTGCGGCTCGGCGCCGTCGGCGGATGGTGGGACGCGCGGCCCCGACCACGACGCTCGGGGGGCTCGCCCTGCGGACCCCGTACTACGTGTTCACGGGCGGCCTCGCCCTGATCTTCCTCTTCCCGCTCATCTGGGCCGGGGTCGCCTCGGTCTCGCCCCAGGCGGGCAGCGCCCAGACCGACGGCTGGGGTTTCGGCAACTACGTGACCCTCGCGGGCTACCAGGCCGGGATCGGGCAGTACCTCCTGAACTCGGTCGTCGTCTCCGGCCTGACGGTCCTGTTCACCCTCGTGACCTCGCTCCTCGGCGGGTACGCGTTCGCCCGCTTCGCGTTCCCCGGCAAGAACATCCTGTTCATGCTGACGCTCGGGATCCTGATGGTGCCCTACGCGACCCTGCTGATCCCGCTGTACGTCCTCCTGAACGCCCTGCACCTGCAGAACTCGCTCCTGGGCCTCGCGCTGGTCCTGACCATGTTCCAGCTCCCGTTCGCGACCTTCATGATGCGGATCTCGTTCGAGTCCGTCCCCACCGAGATGGAGGAGGCCGCCCTGGTCGACGGGTGCACGTCGTTCGGAGCCCTGCGCCGGGTCCTGCTGCCCGCGGTCAAGCCCGGGCTCATCACGGTCGGCCTCTTCGCGTTCCTCGCAGCCTGGAACGACTTCATCGCGCCGCTGATCCTCATCTCCGACTCGTCGAAGCTCCCGCTGCCGCTGGCCGTGGCCAACATGCGTCAGCAGATCATGGGCATCGTCGACTACGGGGCCACCGAGGCGGGCGTGGTCGTCCTGGCCCTGCCGTGCGTCGTCCTCTTCCTGCTGCTGCAGCGCCACTACGTCCAGGGCTTCATGTCGGGCGCCCTCAAGGGCTGACCTCCGGTCGTCCCGCGCCGTCCCGCCCCACCCATCACCTCGCCCATCCTCGTGGGCATCGACCTCACCGGAGGAAATCCGTGACCACCACCACCAGCCGGTCGACCGGCGGCCGACCGGTCGTCCCCGTCTCGTCGGTCCTGCGCCCGCTCGGGCTCGACGAAGTCCGGATCACGGGCGGCTTCTGGGCCGACCGTCAGGAGACGAACCGCGTCGCGACCCTGACCCACATCGAGCACTGGCTCGAGAAGGAGGGCTGGCTGGGCAACTTCGACGCCGCGGTCGAGGGTCGCCTTCCCGCAGCCCGCCGGGGCCGCGAGTTCTCCGACTCCGAGGTGTACAAGCTCCTCGAGGCCATGGCCTGGGAGCTGGGCAGGAGGCCCGACGACGAGCTCGACGCCCGGTTCGACGCGATCGTCCGGCGTGTGGCCGCCGTGCAGGAGCCCGACGGCTACCTGTCGACGATGTTCGGACGTCCCGGCCAGGGGGCGCGCTACTCGGACCTCGAGTGGGGGCACGAGCTCTACTGCTACGGCCACCTGATCCAGGCCGCGGTGGCCCGGGCCCGCACGGGAGGCGACCAGCTCCTGGTCGAGGTGGCCCGGCGTGCCGCCGACCACGTGTGCGCGACCTTCGGGCCCCAGGGCAACCAGGGGATCTGCGGGCACGCCGAGATCGAGGTCGCGCTCGCCGAGCTGTCCCGCGTCACGGGTGAGCGACGCTACCTCGACCAGGCGGCGCTGTTCGTCGAGCGGCACGGGAACGGCACGCTGCGCGACATCGAGTTCGGTCGCTCCTACTTCCAGGACGACCAGCCCGTCCGCGAGGCGACCGTCTTCCGGGGGCACGCCGTGCGCGCCAACTACCTCGCGGCGGGTGCCCTCGACGTCGCCGCCGACGCGGGTGACCACGACCTCCTGCGCGCGGTCGCGACCCAGTGGGAGAACACCGTCGCTCGGCGCACCTACATCACGGGCGGCCAGGGCTCCCACCACCAGGACGAGGCGTTCGGCGAGGACTTCGTCCTGCCGCCCGACCGTGCGTACGCCGAGACCTGTGCCGGGATCGGCTCGATCATGACGAGCTGGCGCCTCCTGCTCGCCACGGGCGAGGCGCGCTACGCCGACCTGGTCGAGCGCACGCTCTTCAACGTCGTCGCGACGTCACCGGCCCACGACGGCACGTCGTTCTACTACACGAACACCCTGCACCAGCGGGTGCCGGGCGTCGTACCACCGGTCGACGTCGCGAGCGCGCGCGCCTCCTCCTCGCTCCGGGCCCCCTGGTTCGAGGTCTCGTGCTGCCCGCCCAACGTCGCACGCACGTTCGCGAGCCTCGCCACGTACTTCGCGACCGTCGACGAGGACGGCCTCCAGGTGCACCAGTACGCCGACGCCGAGATCCGCACGGCTCTGCCGGACGGGACGCCCGTCGAGGTCGACGTGCACACCGACTTCCCCGACTCGGGGGCCGTGACCTTCCGCGTGCTGCGGGACACCGGCCGCGAGCTGTCCCTGCGGGTACGGGTCCCGGCGTGGTCGACCTCGGCCAGGCTGTCCTCGGGTGGTGAGACCTGGAGCGTCGAGCCTGGCACGGCCGAGGTCCGGCGGGCCTTCCGGGCGGGCGACGAGGTGCTCCTCGAGCTCGACGTGTCGCCCCGCGTCGTGACGGCCGACGACAGGATCGACGCCGTGCGCGGCTGCGTCGCGGTCGAGCGCGGGCCCGAGGTGCTGTGCGCCGAGTCGCTCGACCAGACCGTCGACGACGTCGCCGCTCTCGTGGTCGACCCGTCCTCCCCCCTGCGCGAGCAGGGTGGGCACGTGGTCGCGACCGGCTGGAGGTCGGCACCGGCGGACGCCGCGTGGCCCTACCCGGAGAGCCCGGGGGCGGCTCCGGGCGGCACGGGCGACGGCCCCGGCCGAGCGGACGATCCGTTCGACGTCGTCCTGACGCCTTACCACGACTGGGCGAACCGCGGCCCGTCGACCATGCGCATCTGGCTCCCGACAGCCTGACCCGACCCGTCCTGGGCCGCGCGGGCGGGCACCGGGGGTCCTGGCCCCGGACCCGCCCGCACGGCCCAGGACGCACCTCCCCCGCGCCCCCGACGACGCAGGCGTCCGCCGCGTCGCGCGTCAGTCCGAGGTCGAGACGACCAGCGCCGTGGCGATCGCGGCCACACCCTCGCCGCGCCCCGTGAGCCCCAGACCGTCGGTCGTGGTCGCCGTGACGGTCACGGGAGCGCCGGCGGCCGCGCTCAGCACGGCCTCCCCCTCGGCACGGCGCGGCCCGAGGCGGGGACGGTTGCCGATCACCTGGACCGCGACGTTCCCGATCTCGAACCCCGCGGCGCGGACACGCCGCGCGGCCTCGGCGAGCAACGACGCCCCGCTCGCCCCGGCCCACTCGGGCGCGCTCGTCCCGAAGTTCGAGCCGAGGTCGCCCAGGCCGGACGCCGAGAAGAGCGCATCGGCGGCCGCGTGCGCCGCGACGTCGGCGTCGGAGTGCCCGGCGAGGCCGCGCTCGCCCGGCCAGTGCAGCCCCGCGAGCCACAGGTCGCGGTCCTGCCCCTCGGGCGCGAACGCGTGCACGTCGGTCCCGATCCCGGTGCGCGGCAGGATCATCGGACCTCCTCCGTGAGGAGCTTCTCGATGTAGTAGAAGTCGCGCGCCGTCGTGACCTTCATCGCGAGCTCGTGTCCTGGCACCACGAAGACCTCCTCGCCGAGCGCCTCGACCAGGCTCGCGTCGTCGGTCGCCGCCGTGGCCTCGGTGCGTGCTCGTGCCGCTCCCGCGGCGTGCGCGCGCACCAGCAGGGCGCGGTCGAACGCCTGAGGAGTCTGGACCGCGCGCAGCAGGGTGCGCTCGGGGGTCGAGGCGACCCGGTCCACCCCGTCCGGGAGAGCTCTCTGAGGGTCCCTGGGTGCGACGAGCTTGATCGTGTCGACGACCGGGAGGCCCGGGATGACCGCCTGGTGCCCCTCGCGCACGGTCTCGACGATGCGTCGGATCATGGCTGCCGGGGCGAGCGGGCGCGCGGCGTCGTGCACGACGACCACGTCGACGTCCGCGCGTGCACGGGACAACCCGGCCGCCACGGAGGACTGGCGCGTGGCGCCACCCGCGACGACCACGACGGGCACGCTCACGTGCGGGTCGTGCTCGAGCACGTCCGACATGGCGGACACGAGCCCGTTCGGTGCCGTGACGACCAGCGCGTCGACCACGCCCGACGCGGTGAGGCGGCGCGCGGCGTGCAGCACGAGGGGCAGTCCACGGAGCGGGACCAGGGCTTTGGGGAGATCGAAACCGAGGCGCGTGCCGGAGCCGGCGGCGGTCAGGATGGCGAGGGTCGTCACAACGTCACGGTAGACGATCTCGGCTTATGGACCGTCGTCGGCCCGCGGTCGAGACGACCGGTCGGCGCCGAGAGCCCTGAGCGCCCTGTCGAGGAGCTCGTCGCGCCCGCGCGGCCGACCGCCCACAGACGACGACGCACGGGCTGCCAGCAG
>NZ_JBHXBO010000030.1:0-26335 GCF_042726775.1 Oerskovia sp. NPDC060287 | reverse complement strand
CCGCTCAGAGGCGGCGCTCCCGACGGAACAGCGAGCGGGCCCACACGTAGCCGGCGACGCCGATCACGACGCACCACGCCACGGCCTGCACCGCGGTCGAGCCCTCGAGGCCCGCACCGCCCGCGAGCAGGCCGCGCACGGTGTCGATGATGGGCGTGAACGGCTGGTGCTCGGCGAACCAGCGCACGGCGGTCGGCATGGTCTCGACGGGCACGAACCCGCTGCCGAGGAACGGCAGGAGCAGCAGGATCATGGGGGTGTTGCTCGCGGTCTCGACGCTGCGCGCGTTGAGCCCCATGGCGACGCACAGCCAGTTGAGGGCGATCCCGAGCAGGACGAACAGGCCCAGCAGTGCGAGCCAGTCGAGCGCGTCGGCCTCGGGGCGGTAGCCCATCGCGACCGCGGCGCCCAGCACGAGGACGAGCGCGATCAGGGCCTGGACGACGAACCCGAGCACGTGGCCGGACAGCACCGACCCGGGCGAGATCGCCATGGTCTTGAACCGGGCCATGATGCCGCTCGCGGCATCCATGGCGGCGCTCACGGCGACCGACGTCGCTCCCCCGACCACGGTGATGACGAGGAGCGTGGGCGTGATGTAGTCCAGGTAGGCGGCGCGTCCGTCGGCACCGGGCGTGACCCCGGGGGCGACGCCCGCGCCGAACGCCCCGCCGAACACGTACACGAACAGCAGGAGCATGACCAGGGGGCCGGCGACGATGAACATCGTCAGTCCCGGGTAGCGCACCGCGCGCAGCAGGCTGCGGCGCAGCATCGTCAGGACGTCGGCGAGCGGTCGGGGGCGCGCGACGGTGGTGGGTGCGGTGGTGGCGATGGCGGTCATCGGACGTTCTCCTTGTCCTGTGTCGTTCCGGTCTCTTCGTCGGTGGTCGGTTCGGTCAGCGCGAGGAACACCTCGTCGAGCGAGCCGGCGTCGTGCACGGCCTTGAGCTCGGCGGGCGTGCCCTCGGCGACGACGCGCCCGTCGTGCAGGACGGCGACCGAGTCGGCGAGCCGGTCGGCCTCCTCGAGGTACTGCGTGGTCAGCAGGATCGTGGTGCCGCCTGCGACGAGGGCCCGCACCTCGTCCCACAGGGTGATGCGGCTGCGCGGGTCGAGGCCCGTGGTCGGTTCGTCGAGGAACACGACCGACGGCGTCCCGACGAGCGTCATCGCGAGGTCGAGCTTGCGCTTCATGCCGCCCGAGTAGGTGGCCACGGGCTTCCCCGCGGCCTCGGCGAGTCCGAACTGCTCGAGCAGGTCGGCCGTCCGGCGGCGGCCGGCCGGCCGGCCCAGGTGGTTCAGGTCGGCCATGAGACGCAGGTTCTCGGTGCCGGTGAGGAGCTCGTCGACCGCGGTGATCTGACCGGTCACGCCGATCGAGGCGCGCACCGCGTCGGGCTCGCGAGCCACGTCGTGACCGGCGACCCGCACGGTGCCGGCATCCGCCGCCAGGAGGGTCGACAGGACGCCGACCGTGGTGGTCTTGCCGGACCCGTTCGGGCCGAGGAGCGCGGTCACGGTCCCGGCGGGGACCACGAGGTCGACCCCGTCGAGCACGAGCTGCTTGCCGGACTTCGACGTGTAGGACTTGCGCAGGCCGGCGACCTCGATCGCGGGCCCGCGGGCTGTGGTGGTCATGGGCTTCTCCTTCGATGGTGGTGGACGTGCGGGTGGAGCGACGATCAGGTGGGGCACGGGGTGCAGAAGGGCGGGGAGACGTTCAGGCGTGCGGCCGGCGGACGACGACGTCGCCGTAGCTCGTGCCGGCACGGACCTCGACGGTCAGGTCGCTCTCGTCGGGCCCGGCCGCGTCCTGCAGGAGGTTGCGGACGGCACCGTGCTGCGACGTCGCGTCGAGCCATGCGGCGGTCCCCTCAGGGACCCCGACCTCGATCGAGCCGTACGAGCTCTCGAGCTGGACGCGACCGCTCGCGGCCTGCTCGACACGGATGTTCCCGTGCGCGCACCTCGCGACGGTGTCGCCGAGCGAGCGGTCGATCGCGATCTCCCCGTGGGCGCCGTTCACCTGCAGGCTCCCGGTGGTCTGCCCGATCTCGGTCGTGCCGTTCGGGACCTTGACGACCGCGTCGCCGTCGAGCGCGCGGGCGCGCAGTCCTCCCGCCGAGACCACGGCGTCGACGGCGCCGGAGACCCTGCCGACGGTGAGCGAGCCCGCCGAGACCTTGATGTCGAGGCGTTCGACGTCGTCGAGCCGGGCGTTGCCGCCGTTGAGGTTCAGGTCGACCACGCCGAGCCTGCCCTCCGCGTACAGCGAGCCCGCCTTGCCGCGCAGGTTCGACCCGGCAGGGAGCTCGATGGTGACCTTGGCGCCGCCCGACGCGAACGGCAGGACGTACTGCTTCCACGAGCTGGGGTAGACGATCCTGATCGTGTCGCCGTCACGCTCGACGCGCGTCTCCTCGGCGGCTCGCACCGAACCGGACTTGGTCGGGTCGGCCGGCAGCACGGTCACGACGACGTCGTCGCGCTCGCCGGCGACCACGTACAGGTTGCCGAACGGGACGTCGATGACGACCGGGACGGGGGTGGGGGCAGCAAAAGTGGGCATGACGGATCCTCCAGAGGGCTGTTCGTGTCCGCCCCGCGGTGGCGGGGCGCCGGGATGTGGTGTGTCGGGTGGTGTCAGCGCACCCAGCCGGTCACACGACCGGAGGTGCTCGTGGCCCGGACGGGCGGGCGGGACGTGGCAGCGGGTGCGAGCGCCGCGGCGACCGCACGCACGAGCCACGTGTTGACGGACATGCCCTCACGAGCCGCCGCTTCCTCGACCTGTGCCTTGAGCTGGTCAGGGAGGCGGAGGGTCGTGCGGGACGTGCTCACGTCGTCGGGGTCGAGGACCGCTGCGCGGGCGGGTTCCGCAGGCGGGGTGGTCGCTTCCTCGAAGCGCGAGCTCGGGGCCGGGGTCACGACGAACTCGGGGTCACGACCGCGCAGTCGCACGTCGACCGCACCCGGGGCGAGCTCGGCCGTGATCTCGTCGGCCGCGGTCGAGAGCGCCTCGAGCAGGACGAGACGGACGGCGGCGTCGAGCGGGGCCGTCAGACGACCGGCGAGCTCACGCGCGTCGTCCCCGCCTGCGGCGGCCGCGGTGGCGAGCTGGTGCTGCAGCTCGTCGACATATCTCGTAAGTTCCATGACGCCACTATGACACCACGCATGGTGTCAATGCAATAGATGTGGCGTCACTCTTTTGACAACATGGTGTCATCGAGACATCACGCCGACGTTTCCGCAGGTCAGGGCGCTGACGCCTCCTGCCCTGCTTGCCCCGCCCACCGAGCAGGAATCGAGAAGCCCCACGTCGGTGCCCCCGGCTAACGTGTCCCGCAGACCTGTCCGCGCGTCACGTCGATCCTGCGTGCGGAGCGGGTCCGGCCGTCCGACGATGGACGGACCACGTCCGGCGCCACCGGCAGGGATCGCGACCTGCCCACCAGGAGGAGACAGATGAGCACCGCCACGAGCACGGGCACCGCCGTGCCCGCACCGCACGTCGCCGACACCCACGACATGATCCGCGTGCAGGGCGCCCGGGAGAACAACCTCAAGGACATCAGCGTCGAGATCCCCAAGCGTCGGCTCACGGTCTTCACCGGGGTCTCCGGCTCGGGCAAGAGCTCGCTCGTCTTCAGCACCATCGCGGCAGAGTCCCAGCGCATGATCAACGAGACCTACAGCGCGTTCCTCCAGGGCTTCATGCCCTCGCTCGCGCGCCCCGACGTCGACCTGCTGGACGGCCTGACGACCGCGATCATCGTCGACCAGGAGCGCATGGGGGCCAACCCTCGTTCCACGGTGGGCACCGTGACCGACGCCAACGCGATGCTGCGCATCCTCTTCAGCCGGCTCGGGCAGCCGCACATCGGCTCGCCGCAGGCCTACTCGTTCAACGTCCCGTCGGTCTCGGGCAGCGGCGCCATCACGATCGAGCGCGGCGGCAAGACGCAGGCGGAGAAGGCCTCGTTCCACCAGCTCGGCGGCATGTGCCCGCGCTGCGAGGGCAAGGGCAGCGTGACCGACTTCGACCTCACGGCCCTGTACGACGACAGCAAGTCGCTCAGCGAGGGCGCGCTGACGATCCCGGGCTACTCGATGGACGGCTGGTACGGGCGCATCTACCGGGGCAGCGGGTTCTTCGACGCCGACAAGCCGATCAGCAGGTTCACCAAGCGCGAGCTGCACGACCTCCTCTACAAGGAGCCGACCAAGATCAAGGTCGAGGGCATCAACCTCACGTACGAGGGCCTGATCCCCAAGATCCAGAAGTCCTTCCTGTCCAAGGACGTCGACGCGATGCAGCCGCACATCCGGGCGTTCGTCGAGAAGGCCGTGACGTTCCAGACCTGCCCCGAGTGCGACGGGACGCGGCTGAGCCCCGAGGCCCGCTCGTCGAAGATCCGCGGCAAGAGCATCGCGGACGTCTGCGCGATGCAGATCAGCGACCTCGCCGAGTGGGTCCGCGGTCTCGACGAGCCCTCGATGACGCCCCTCCTCAAGGGGCTCCAGCACCTGCTCGACTCGTTCGCCGAGATCGGCCTGGGGTACCTCTCGCTCGACCGACCCTCGGGGACCCTGTCGGGTGGCGAGGCGCAGCGCACCAAGATGATCCGCCACCTGGGGTCCTCGCTCACCGACGTCACGTACGTGTTCGACGAGCCGACCATCGGGCTGCACCCGCACGACATCCAGCGCATGAACACGCTGCTGCTCCAGCTGCGGGACAAGGGCAACACGGTCCTCGTCGTGGAGCACAAGCCCGAGGCGATCACGATCGCGGACCACGTCGTCGACATCGGCCCGGGGGCCGGGCGGCACGGGGGCACCATCTGCTTCGAGGGCACGGTCGACGGGCTGCGCGCGAGCGACACCACGACGGGCCGCCACCTCGACGACCGCGCGAAGGTGAAGTCGAGCGTGCGTGCGCACCGGGGCGCGCTCGAGGTCCGGGGCGCGACCGAGCACAACCTGCAGGGGGTGGACGTCGACGTCCCGCTCGGGGTCCTGTGCGTCGTGACGGGCGTCGCCGGGTCGGGCAAGAGCTCGCTGATCCACGGCTCGGTCGCGGGCCGTGAGGGGGTCGTCGTGATCGACCAGAGCGCGATCCGCGGCTCGCGACGGAGCAACCCGGCGACCTACACGGGCCTGCTCGAGCCGATCCGCAAGGCGTTCGCCAAGGCCAACGGGGTCAAGCCCGCCCTCTTCAGCGCCAACTCCGAGGGGGCGTGCCCCGTGTGCAACGGTGCAGGCGTCATCTACACCGACCTCGGTGTCATGGCCACGGTCGAGACCCCCTGCGAGGAGTGCGGCGGCAAGCGGTTCCAGGCCTCGGTGCTCGAGTACACGCTGGGCGGGAAGAACATCGCCGAGGTCCTCGCGATGTCCGTCACCGAGGCCGAGGAGTTCTTCGCCACGGGCGAGTCACGCATCCCGGCCGCCCACTCGATCCTCACGCGGCTCGTCGACGTCGGGCTGGGCTACCTGAGCCTCGGCCAGCCCCTCACGACGCTCTCGGGCGGTGAGCGCCAGCGGATCAAGCTCGCGACGCAGATGGGGGCCAAGGGCGACGTCTACGTGCTCGACGAGCCCACGACGGGCCTGCACCTGGCCGACGTCGAGCAGCTCCTCGGCCTGCTCGACCGGCTCGTCGAGTCGGGCCGGTCGGTCGTCGTGATCGAGCACCACCAGGCGGTCATGGCGCACGCCGACTGGATCATCGACCTCGGCCCGGGAGCGGGTCACGACGGCGGCCGGATCGTCTTCGAGGGCACGCCCGCCGACCTGGTGGCCGACCGCTCGACCCTGACCGGTCAGCACCTCGCGGCGTACGTCGCCCCCTGACAGGGCAGCGCGGCGGTCCCGTCCGGGACGCCCGTGCCCGACGGCGCGACTCACCGAGGAGGTGAGCGGCGCCGTCGGGCAGGGGGCGGCGCACGCGACGCGGGGCCCCCTCGGACACGCCACCAGCTGGGGCCGCCCGGCCCCACCGCTCCCCCGGCACTCCCCTCACTGCCGGGCCATCGCGATCCGCAACCGCTCCTCGGGGTCGATGAAGTGGTCGTGGTCGTCGCTCCCCAGGTCGATCTGGACCCAGTGGATCTTGCCCGTGAAGCGGCTCGTCCGCGGCGTGTAGTCGGGGCTGACGGGGGTGCCGGACTCGTACCCGACGTCGGTCGTCTCGTCCGCCGAGAAGATCATGGGCTGCGTCGCACCGACCCGGCCGGTCCCGACAGGTGCCCCGTCGTGGAAGAGCGTCACGTCGCCGCCCTTCCCGAGGCCGCCACCGTCGTAGGCGAGTTCCATGCGGACCTGGTGCGTGCCCGCGGGGACCGGGACGTCGGCCTCGGTCGCGAACTCCTGGATCCCGAGCACGTTGTAGACGAACTTCACCGTGCCCTCCTTGGCGTAGACGGACCAGCCCCCGAAACGCCCACCCTGCGCGACGATCACCCCGTGCGCGCCGCCCTCGGGGACCTCGATCTCCGCGGTGACCGAGAACGACTTGTTCTTGACGTTGATCACGCTGTTCTCGGAGAGGCGCCCCATCCCGGGGAACAGGAGCTGGCTCGTGCCGTGGACCAGCGTGGGGCGCCCCGCGAGGTCGGAGCTCAGCCGCTCTCCCCCGCGGTCGTCGAGCGGCAGCACGTCGTGCTTGACCGCCTCGATGAGCCAGAGCCGCTGGAGCTCGTGCAGCTTCTCGGGGTGCTCGGCGGCGAGGTCGCGCGCCTGGCTGTAGTCGGCGCTGCCGTCGTAGAGCTCCCAGACGTCGTCGTCGAACGCGACCGTCGTGCCGCCCACGAGGATCCACGGGGTGCGGTGCTTGGTGACCGCGCTCCACCCCTTGTAGTAGACGCCTCGGTTGCCGAACATCTCGAAGTACTGCAGGTCGTGCCGCTCGGGGACGTCGGCACCGGCGAACGAGTAGAGCATGCTCGTGCCCTCCATGGGCGACTGGAGGACGCCGTTGACCATGGTCGGCTCGGGCAGCCCCGCGGCCTCGAGGATCGTCGGAGCCACGTCGATGCAGTGCGCGAACTGCGAGCGCAGCCCGCCCTTCTCCGCGATCCCGTTCGGCCAGTGCACGATCGTGCCGTTGCGCGTGCCGCCCCAGTGCGAGGCCACCTGCTTGGTCCACTGGAACGGCGTGTCCATCGCGTGGGCCCAGCCCACCGCATAGTGGTTGTACGAGGACGGGGATCCGAGCTCGTCCAGCTTGGAGAGCAGGAACTCGGGGGTCTCGATCCCGGCCATGCCGTTGAAGTTCGCCATCTCGTTGAACGCCCCGTTGACCGTGCCCTCGGCCGAGGCGCCGTTGTCCCCGATGATGTAGTAGACCAGCGTGTCGCCCAGGACCCCGAGGTCGCTGATCGCGTCGATGACCCGCCCCACGTGGTGGTCGGTGTGCTCGAGGAAGCCCGCGTACACCTCCATCTGACGCGCGAGGACCGGCTTGAGGTCGGCCGGCATGTCCGCCCAGGAGGGGATCTCCTCGTGCCGGGGAGTCAGCTCCGCGTCGCCGGGCACGACCCCGAGCTCCTTCTGGCGCGCGAACGTCCGCTCGCGCAGCGCGTCCCAGCCGTCGTCGAAGACCCCGGCGTACCGGTCGGCCCACTCCTTCGGGACGTGGTGCGGCGCGTGCGTGGCCCCCGGCGCGAAGTACGCGAAGAAGGGCCTGTCCGGCATGAGGGCCTTCTGGGTGCGGATCCAGCTGATGGCACGATCGGCCAGGTCCTCGGTCAGGTGATAGCCCTCCTCTGGCGTCGCGGGCGGCTCGACCGGCGTCGTGCCGTCGTAGAGCGCCGGGTCCCACTGGTTGTTCTCCCCGCCGATGAAGCCGTAGAACGTCTCGAACCCGCCGCCCGCCGAGGGCCACGCGTCGAACGGCCCCATGGGCG
Source organism: Oerskovia sp. NPDC060287 (assembly GCF_042726775.1). Lineage (NCBI taxonomy): Bacteria > Bacillati > Actinomycetota > Actinomycetes > Micrococcales > Cellulomonadaceae > Oerskovia > Oerskovia sp. NPDC060287. Next base: position 18,419 of record NZ_JBHXBO010000030.1, on the reverse strand, counting down.
AGGACTGCCACACCGGCACCTCGTGGCACTTGCCGAACTGCGCGGTCGAGTACCCGTTGAGCTTGAGGGTCATCGCGAGCGGAGCCTTGGTGTTGGGCTTGATCGAGCTGTTGCCGGGCGCGGACGTCGCGGTCTCGGTGATGCTCCCCATGCCCACCGAGTGGTGGTTGCGCCCGCTGAGCATGGCGGCCCGCGTGGGGGCGCACAACGCCGTGGTGTGGAAGCGGTTGTACGTCAGCCCGCCGGCGGCGAGCCGCTCCGCCGTCGGGGTGCTGCACGGGCCACCGAACGCGCTCGACGCGCCGAAGCCCACGTCGTCGAGCAGGACGATGAGGACGTTCGGGGCTCCCTCGGGCGGGAGCAGCGGCTCGATCGGCGGGTACGACGTGTCGGGGTCCTTGGCGTCGTACGTCGTGAGCCCAGGTCGCGGCCGGTCCGGGACGGGCAGCATGGTGCGGGCGTGCTGGTCGGGACGCATGAGGGCTCCGCTCGGTCGAGGACGAGGACGAGGACGCAGGTTCCTCCCACGGTAGGAACGGCTGCTCGAGGGCACATCACCCAGTCCGCGTGATCGTCGGCGCCTCCGCCACCGGTCGCTCCTCGGCGCAGGGTGGCTCGGCGCCCGCTGGAAGTACCTCCGACGACCGGCGCGGCGCGCACCTGCGCCCTATGGTGTGAGGGTGAGCGACGAGCCGGCGACGGCACGAGCGGTCCAGGGCCTCGACGGACTGCTCCTCGAGGCCAAGTTCGCCGTGCCGAAGCGGCACGCCCCGGTCGTGAGCCGGGCCCACCTGATCGACGCGACCCGCGCGAGCGGTCGGCGCGTCGTGGGGGTCACGGCGCCGCCCGGCTACGGGAAGTCGACCCTGCTGGTCGAGTGGGCCGAGCGTGACCCCCGTCCCGTCGCGTGGGTCACGCTCGACCGGCTCGACGACGACCCGGCGAGGCTGCTCGTCGTGCTCGCCTCGGCCTTCGCGCGCCTGGGCGAGGGGCGCCCCGACCTCGTGGCGGACATGGTCGGGCCTGACACGTCGCTCCTCGGGCGGGCAGCGCCCCGGCTGGCGTCGGCCCTGCGCTCGAGCCCCGAGCCGTTCGTCCTCGCGCTCGACGACCTCCACGAGGTGCGGTCGACGGCCTGCCACGACGTGCTGGGCGTGGTGCTCGAGGGCATCCCCGAGGGATCCCAGCTGGTCGCGGCGAGCAGGGACGAGCAACCCCACCTCGCGCGCCTGCGCGCGGTGGGCGAGTCGGTCGAGATCGTCGCGGAGGACCTCGCGCTCGACGTCTCGGGTACCGAGCAGGTCTTCGCCGCCTCGCAGGTCACGCTCACGCGGGACGTCGCGACGAGCGTGACCGAGCGGACCGAGGGCTGGCCCGTCGGCGTGTACCTCGCCTCGCTCGTGGCCGCGGACGACGGCTCGGGCCCCGAGACCGTGACCGGCACGGACCGTTACGTCGCGGACTACCTCCAGCGTGAGTCGTTCCGTCGGCTGTCCGCCGAGACCCGGCTGTTCCTGCGGCGCACCGCGGTGCTCGACGAGCTCGGCGCACCGTTGTGCGACGCGCTGCTCGGGGTCCGCTCCTCGACCCGGATCCTGCGGGCGATCGAGGCCTCGCACCTCTTCCTCGTCCCGGTCGACCGGCACCGGCAGTGGTTCCGCTACCACGCGCTGTTCCGCGAGTTCCTCCTCGACGAGCTCCTCGCGACCGAGCCCGAGCTCGCCGACGCCCTGCGGACGCGGGCCGCCGACTGGTACGAGGAGAACGGCTCGCCCGAACGCGCGATCGAGATGCTGCTCGCGACCCCCGACGTCGAGCGGACCTCCCGGCTCGTCGCGCGCGTCGTGATGCCCCAGGTCCAGGCAGGCCGGGTCACCACGATCGACCGCTGGCTGGCAGCGCTCGGCGACGAGGCCATCACGAAGTACCCGCCGCTCGCGGTGCTCGCGGGCCTGGTCGCGGTGCACGAGGGGCACGCGGCCACGGCCGAGCGGTGGGGAGCCGTGGTCGACGCAGCCTCGTTCGACGGCGAACCGGTCGACGGGACCGCCTCGTTCGCGTCGGCGCGCGCCATGTTCCGGGCGCTGCGCTGCCCCGACGGACCCCAGCAGATGCTCGACGACGTCGGCACCGCCCTGGACTGCGAGCCCGCGTGGAGCCCGTGGCGGGACACGGCGCTCGCCCTGAGCGGCGACGCCCTGCGTCTCGTCAGGGACGAGGACGCAGCGACCGACCAGCTCGAGCGGGCCGCTGCGGCGGCCGAGGAGCTCGACCACGCGAGCACGCTCGTGCTCGCCGAGGCCCAGCTCGCGCAGCTCGACATGGATCACGACCGCTGGGCGCGCGCAGGCGACCGGGTCCTCCGGCTCCTCGACGTGATCGACGCACGCCGGATGCACGACTACCCGACGAGCGCCCTCGGGTTCGCGCTGGCCGCGCGGTACCGCCACCATGCGGGCGACCTCGCGGGAACGCGCGCGCTGCTCACCCGGGCGATGCGTGCACGGACCTTCAGCACGTACGCGTTCCCGACGCTCGCGGTCCGCACCCGGCTCCAGCTCGCCCGGACGAGCTGGGCCACCGCTGACGCCTCGACCGTCAACCACCTCCTGCGGGAGATCGACGACGTGCTGCTGCGTCGCCCGGCGCTCGGCGCACTCGCGGACGAGGTGGTCGAGCTGCGCCGTGCGTTCGACGCAGCCTCGCGCGCGACGGCCCTGCCGACGTCGGGCACCCCCCTGACCCCCGCCGAGCTGCGCCTCCTGCCCTACCTGCAGACCCACCTGACGATCCGCGAGATCGGGGAGCGGCTCTTCGTGTCCCGGAACACGGCCAGCTCGGAGATCGGGTCCATCTACCGCAAGCTCGGGGTCTCGAGCCGGAGCGACGCCGTGCGCACCGCGATCGACCGAGGGCTGCTGGGCGCCTGAGCGCTCACCCGGGCTCCCGGGCGTCGAACGGGTCGAAGCCGAGGGCGAGGGCGAGCTTGGGCGCTGCGGCGACGACGCTCGGCAGGCCGACGATCGGGATGGTCGCCGACAGGACGTCGACGATCTCGGCCGTGGTCGCCCCGGCGTTGACGGCGTCGTCGACCTCGCTGCCCCAGGTCGGCTCGGCCCCTCCGACCGCGACGAGCGCCGCCAGGCGGACGAGGGCGAGAGTCTTGGGATCGAGGACCACCTCTTCGACCTCCAGGTCCTCCTCGAGCCGTGCGTCGTTGGCGGCGAAGCGCCGTAGTCGGTCGGTGTAGTCCACGTCGTCCCCTTCGGTCCGGTCACCGGGTCCTGTCCACCCATTGCCGCACGCGGGCCGACGGGCGCGCATCACCACGATCACATGATTCGCGCCGGCACCGGGTGCGCCACACGACCCGAACTTCATGCGGTCTGCATGACGACGCGCGCCCACCGTCGGCGCACTCTGGTCCCAGACAGGGCGAAGCGCGCGGCTGTGGGCCGGCGCCCGCCCCCCGGAGGAAAGGACGACCGACCCATGACACAGGAGCCGACCGACCTGCAGGAGTCGGGACCCATCGACTACCTGATCGTCGAGTTCCCGTCGGAGGCCATGACGGGCGAGGCGTTCCCCCTGCTGGTCGACCTGGTCGACCGAGGGATCGTCAGGGTGCTCGACCTGCTCGTGCTCCGCAAGGAGGACGACGGGACCGTGACGGGGCTCGAGCTCGACGAGCTCGCCGACGGCACGACCGGGCTCGAGATCTTCGCGGGGGCCGTGTCCGGCCTCCTGGGGCACGAGGACCTGGTCGAGGCGGCGCAGGCCGTCGAGCCGGGCAGGACGGCAGCGGTGCTCGTCTACGAGAACGTCTGGGCCGCCCCCTTCGCGACGGCCCTGCGCCGAGGCGGCGCACAGCTCGTCGCGGGAGGCCGCATCCCCGTGCAGGCCGTGCTCGCCGCGCTCGAGGCCGACGAGACCACCGACTGATCCCGGACCGACCGAGGAGGCTCACCATGCCAGGACTCATCCGAGGAGTCGCACGCACCGCCGTCGTGGCCGGGACGGCGACCGCCGTCTCCAACCGTGTCTCGCGGCGTCAGGCGGGACGCTGGGCCGCCCAGGAGGCCCCGCCACCGCAGCAGCAAGCACCCCAACCGACGTACGCACCCGCGCCGCCGGCCCCCGCACCCGCACCGGCACCGGTCGACATGGACGCCCGGATCGCCCGGCTCACCCAGCTCGCCGCGCTGCGCGACCAGGGCGTCCTGAGCCCCGCAGAGTTCGAGGCCCAGAAGTCTCAGATCCTTGCCGGTTGACCGGCACCCGTACGAGGAGGACGTCAGATGGACAGCTTCATGGACTGGTTCTGGTTGATGATCTGGTGGTTCTTCTTCTTCATGTACCTCATGATCCTGTTCCGGATCCTGGCAGACCTCTTCCGCGACCACGAGCTCAGCGGCTGGTGGAAGGCGTTGTGGATCATCGCGCTCGTGCTGGTCCCGTTCCTCACCGCGCTGGTCTACGTGATCGCGAGGGGCCGTGGCATGGCCGAACGGCAGATGCAGGACGTCTCCCAGGCCAAGGCCCAGACCGACGCGTACATCCGCGACGTCGCCGGTGCGGACGCCTCGGCCGCGTCCCAGATCAGCCAGGCCAAGACCCTGCTCGACTCGGGGGCGATCACCGAGGACGAGTTCGCCACGCTCAAGGCCAAGGCGCTCGCCTGAGGTCCCAGGGAACGCGGGACCGACGTGGCCGACCACGGGAGCCCCGGGGCCCGTGGTCCGGCCGCGCCCGGGGCCGCGAGTCCCCCGGCCGGGCCCGTACCGGGAGCCCCCGGCAGCCCGACCGCTCCGGGCGGCACCGTTGCTGCGGTCCACCGGCACCTCGAGCTGGTGGCCGCGATCCTGCTCGGGGTCGCCACCGTCATGACGGCCTGGTCGGCGTTCCAGAGCGCACGGTGGGGCGGTGAGATGGCCACGTCGTACAGCGCGGCGGGAGCTGCACGGACCGAGAGCAACCGTGCCTCGACGCTCGCCGGGCAGCAGACCATCATCGACGTCCAGCTGTTCACCGACTGGTTGAGCGCGCTCGACGCGGAGCAGGGACGCGTCGGGCCGTCGCCGGGCTACGTCCCCGACCCGGCGACCTACTCGGGCTTCCTCTACGCGCGGTTCCGCGAGGAGTTCCGGCCCGCCGTGGACGCCTGGGTCGCCCAGGACCCCTCGGAGAACCCCGACGCCCCGCCCAGCCCGTTCGCGATGGACGAGTACGTCCTGGCCGCGACCCAGGAGTCGCAGCGGCTCGAGGAGAAGGCCGACGCGGCCGTCACCCTGGCTCACCGTGCCAACGCCGTCAAGGACGACTACGTGCTCGCCACGGTGCTGTGCGCGTCGGTGCTGTTCTTCGGGGGGATCGGCGCCAAGCTCTCCTCGCCGCGTCTGCGCCTCACGCTGGTCGGGATCGGCGGGGTCGTCCTGCTCGCGACCCTCGGCGTCCTGATCTCCTACCCGGTCCAGGTGTAGCCCCATGAACATCGTGCTCGCAGCACTCGTCACGATCGGGGCGACCGCGGTCACGGTCACGGCCATGCTCCTCGTGCGCGCCCGGGCGCCCGAGGGCAGCCGCTTCCACGACGGGGACCGCGCGTCGGGCGTGTTCGGTGTCCTCGCGACGGGCTTCTCGGTGCTGCTGGGCTTCATCATCTTCCTCGCCTTCGAGTCCTACGACGAGGCGCGGAGCGGGGCCGAGGACGAGGCGCAGATCGTCGCCCAGCAGCTCCAGACCGCGCAGTTCCTGCCGCAGGACGTGGCGTCCACGTTGTCCGGCCAGCTCGTCTGCTACGCCCGCTCGGTCTCGACGACCGAGTGGGAGGCCCTGGCCGACGGCCGGCTCGGCGAGGCCGTCAACCCGTGGGGGGTCGAGATGTTCCGCACGATCAAGGGCGTGGAACCGGTGTCCGACACCGAGCAGTCGGCCTACGACCGGTGGATGGACCAGACGGCCGACCGCGAGCAGGCGCGCCAAGCACGGGTCCACGGCGCCGAGGGACTGATCCCCCTGCCGCTCTGGCTCGTGCTGTTCGTCATCTCGGCGACCATCTTCGTCTTCATGCTCTTCTTCGCCGACTCGGCCGAGGGCGCCGTCACGCAGTCGGTCCTCATGGGCAGCGTCACGCTCGTCATCTCGCTCATGCTCTGCCTGCTCGTCTTCTTCGACCATCCGCACGGGCACCAGGTCGGCAAGCTGCAACCGGTCGCGATGCAGCGCACGTTGGTCCTCATCGACACCCAGCTCGGTGCGGCGGGCCTCTCCGTGACACCACCGTGCGACGAGGACGGCCGCGCGAAGTGAACCACCCCGGGACGCGCGGCGCCGCACGGTGCCCCGTGCTCGGGCCCGGACCGCGGGCCCCGGCGAGCGAGAGAGAGCTCAGTCCTCGCCGTAGAACACGCGCTCCATGACGGCGCGGGCGCGCCGGGCCGTGCGCAGGTACCGCTCCTCGAGCTCGGCCCCCGACTCCTCACCGATCACCCGGGCCAGTCCGGCGAGCGCACGGACCTCGTGCGGCAGGACGTCGGCCGTGGGTCCCCCGGTGCGCCCGGACCAGAGCACGAGCGCGCTGCGCAACCGCGACGCGAGGTGCCAGGCCTCGCCCAGGGTCGCTGCGTCGTCGGGCGTGACGATGCCCGCGTGCGAGGCCGCCTCGAGCGCGTCGATCGTGGACGTCGTCCGCAGGCCGGCCACCTCGTGCGCGTGCTGGAGCTGGAGGAGCTGGACGGTCCACTCGACGTCGGAGACCCCGCCACGTCCCAGCTTGAGGTGGCGTGAAGGATCGACGCCGCGGGGCAGCCGCTCGGCCTCGACGCGCGCCTTGATGCGCCGGACCTCGCGCTCGGTCGCGGGCTCGACCCCGCCCGCCGGGTAGCGCATCGGGTCGACGAGGGCGACGAAGCGCTCGCCGAGACCCGGGTCTCCTGCGACGGGCCGCGCGCGCAGCAGGGCCTGGCTCTCCCACGCGGACGACCACCGGTCGTAGTACTCGGCGTACGACTCGAACGAGCGCACGAGCGGGCCGTTGCGTCCCTCGGGCCGCAGGTCGGCGTCGACCGGCAGGCCCGGCTCGGGGCCCATGTCCCCGAGCAGCGAGCGCAGGCGCGTCGCGACCAGGAGCGCGAACGCCTGGGCGTCGCGGTCCGCCGCGCCGTCGACGGGCTCGTGGACGAAGAGTACGTCGGCGTCCGAGCCGTACCCCATCTCCCGGCCACCGAGGCGCCCCATGGCGACGACCTGCAGCCGCGCCGGGTCGTCGGCCGGGCCCGCGATCCCGAGCTCCTGGCGCGCCACGAACTGCGCGACCCGCAGCCCGCCCACGAGCACCAGGTCCGCGGCGTCGGAGATCGCGCGCGCCGCGTCGACCGCGTCCACGACGCCGAGGATCTCCGCGGCCCCCGTCCGGGCGAGCTCGCGACGCCGCACCGCCCGCAGCGCCTTGGCCGCAGGCCCCGCGACGTCTGCTCGCGTGAGGATCGCGTCGGCCTCGACCGCGAGCCGAGCCGCTCCGCGCGGGGCCAGCTCGGCGTCGTCCGCGAGCCAGGCCACGGACTCGGGCGAGCGCGACAGCGCGTCGGCCATGTAGCGCGAGCTCGACAGGAGCGTCGCGAGCCGGTGCGCGGCCGAGCCCGAGTCGCGCAGCAGCTTGAGGTACCAGTGGGTCGACCCCAGCTCCTCGGACAGCGTGCGGAAGTTCAGGAGACCCGCGTCCGGGTCCGCGCCCTCGGCGAACCAGCCGAGCATCACGGGCAGGAGCTGGCGCTGGATCGCGGCACGCCGGCTCACGCCCTCGGTCAGCGCGACGACGTGACGCATCGCGCCCGCGGGGTCGCGGTAGCCGATCGCCTGGAAGCGGGCCTTGGCGGCCTCCGGCGCGAGGCTCGCCTCCTCGGTCGACAGCTGGGCAGTGGCCGGGAGCAGGGGCCGGTAGAACAGCTCCTCGTGGAGAGCGCGCACCTCGCGGCGCGTCGCGCGCCACCGTTCCATGAGCCCCTCGGCGCCCTCGGAGCGCATGCCCACCGACCGGGCCAGACGGCGCAGGTCGTCCTCTCCGGTCGGGATGAGGTGGGTTCGGCGCAGGCGGAAGAGCTGGATGCGGTGCTCGAGCGAGCGCAGGAACCGGTAGCAGGCGGCCAGGCGCGCGGCGTGCTCGCGACCGACGTAGCCGCCCGCGGCCAGTGCGGCGAGCGCCGTGAGCGTGCTGGGGCTGCGGATCGACTCGTCTGCCCGGCCGTGCACGAGCTGCAGGAGCTGGACCGTGAACTCGACGTCCCGCAGTCCCCCCTTGCCGAGCTTGAGCTGGCGGTCCGCCTCGGCGGCCGGTACGTGGTCCTCGACCCGCCGACGCATGGCCTGGGAGTCCTCGACGAAGTTCTCGCGCGCCACGGCCGTCCACACGAACGGGTTGATCGCGGCGTGGTAGGCCGCCGCGAGCTCGGCGTCCCCCGCGACCAGCCGTGCCTTGAGCAGCGCCTGGAACTCCCACGTCTTGGCCCAGCGCTCGTAGTACGCGAGGTGGCTCGCGAGGCTCCGCACGAGCGGGCCGTTCTTGCCCTCGGGGCGCAGCGCGGCGTCGACGGGCCACAACGGTGGCTCCGAGGACGTGCCCGAGCAGACGCGCGCGAGCCCCGTCGCGAGACGTGCGCCCACGCTCGTGGCGTAGGCCTCGTCGTATCCCTCGGCAGGCTCGGCGACGTAGATCACGTCGACGTCCGACACGTAGTTGAGCTCGCGTCCCCCGCACTTGCCCATGCCCATCACAGCGAGCCGGACGCCCACGCCCTGGTCGTCGAGCTCGGAGCGGGCGACCGCGAGCGCGGCCTCGAGCGCGGCGGCAGCCAGGTCCGCGAGCGCCGCGGCCACGGCCGGCATCGCGGCCAGAGGGTCCGGCGCCGTGAGGTCGGTCGCGGCGATCCGCAGGATGCGCGCCCGGTAGGCCCGGCGCATCGCGTCGGTGGCCACGGCCGCAGGGAGCGCCGCGACGGGCTGCCCTGCGTCGGGGTCCGCGTCCACGGCACGCAGCAGCTCGGCGCGCACGGTCTGCGCGGGAACCCCGGTCCCGGGGGCGGGGTCGGCCACGACGTGCAGCAGCTCGGGGTGGGAGACCAGGTCGTCGCCGAGCGCGACCGAGGCGCCGAGCACGGCCAGGAGCCGGTCACGACCGGTCGGGGCGGGGCCGTGCGACGCCGCGTCTTCCGCGGTGTCGTCCGAGCCTGGGCGTGAGTCGGTCGCCGCGGCGCCCGCACCCGCAGCCTTGCCGGCAGTGTCGGCAGTGTCGGCCGGCAGCTCGTCGGCGTCCGCTGCGTCAGCGACCGCCGCCACCCCCGAGAGCACGTCCCTGAACACGGCGCACGACGCCTCGTCCCCGGCCACCGCGCTCGACAGTCGCGCGAGCTGGAGCAGAGCGAGGTCCGGGTCGGCCGTCGCCCCGACGGCGGCGAGCAGCTCCTCGGGCAACGGTCCGAGGACCCCCACGAGGTCCTTGTCGTCGAGCAGCGACACCGAACGGGTGACGTCGGCGAACCCGAGCCTGCGCAGCCGGGAGGTCGGGGTGGTCCGCCGCGACCCTCCGGGCGCGCCGAGGCTGCTGAGGTGAGCGCCGCCGTCGGGCCCCGGGATCAACGCGACCACCAGGACCCGACGTGCCGAGGCAAGAACGGGCTCACAGGACCTGCAGGAACCGCTTCAGCTCGAACGGCGTGACCTGCGAGCGGTACGCGTCCCACTCCTGGCGCTTGTTGCGCAGCACGAAGTCGAACACGTGCTCGCCCAGGGTCTCGGCGACGAGCTCGGACGTCTCCATGATCTGGATCGCGGCGTCGAGCGACTGCGGCAGCGGCTTGATCCCGAGCGCACGACGCTCGGAGTCGGTGAGCTCCCACACGTCGTCCTCGGTCTCCTCGGGGAGCTCGTAGCCCTCCTCGATGCCCTTGAGGCCCGCCGCGAGGATGACCGCGTACGCGAGGTACGGGTTGGTCGCGGAGTCCAGGGCGCGGTACTCGATGCGGCTCGAGTTGCCCTTGCCCGGCTTGTACATGGGCACGCGCACGAGAGCCGAGCGGTTGTTGTGGCCCCAGCAGACGTAGCTCGGGGCCTCGGCCCCGCCCCACAGGCGCTTGTAGGAGTTCACGTACTGGTTGGTGATCGCGGTGATCTCCGCGGCGTGGACCAGCAGGCCCGCGATGAACGAGCGGGCAGTCTTGGACAGCTCGAACTGCGCACCGGGCTCGTGGAACGCGTTGCGGTCGCCCTCGAACAGCGACAGGTGCGTGTGCATGCCCGAGCCCGGCTGGTCGGCCATGGGCTTGGGCATGAACGACGCGAAGACCCCCTGCTCGAGCGCGACCTCCTTGACGACCGTGCGGAACGTCATGAGGTTGTCGGCCGTGGTCAGGGCGTCGGCGTAGCGCAGGTCGATCTCGTTCTGGCCGGGACCGGCCTCGTGGTGGGAGAACTCCACCGAGATGCCCATCGACTCGAGCATCGTGATCGCCGCGCGACGGAAGTCGTGCGTCGATCCGCGGGCCAGGTGGTCGAAGTACCCGCCCTGGTCGACCGGGACGAGCGGCGACGAGGCGTCCGCCGGGTGGTTGAAGAGGTAGAACTCGACCTCGGGGTGCGTGTAGAACGTGAAGCCCTTGTCGCTCGCCTTGGCCAGCGCGCGCTTGAGCACGTTGCGCGAGTCCGCGAGGGAGGGCTCGCCGTCGGGGGTGAGGATGTCGCAGAACATCCTGGCCGTCCCGTGACGGTCGCCGCGCCACGGCAGCACCTGGAACGTCGTCGGGTCGGGGCGCGCGATCATGTCCGCCTCGTACACGCGCGTGAGGCCCTCGATCGAGCTGCCGTCGAAGCCGATGCCCTCCGAGAAGGCCGACTCGAGCTCCGCGGGCGCGATCGCGACCGACTTGAGCATCCCCAGCACGTCGGTGAACCAGAGACGGATGAAGCGGATGTCGCGCTCCTCGACCGTGCGGAGCACGAACTCCTGCTGCCTGTCCATGGCTACATCCTGCCTGATGAGTGTGTCGAGCGGGTTACGGCGCGTCCGGACGGTGCGACGTGTCGCCAGCGTGCCACGACCACGCGCGCAACGGTACCGATGGGCACCTGACCGGCGGGTTCGCATAGGCTGGCGAGCATGGCAGACCTGCGGATCGCCCTCGCACAGATCGACACGTGCGTCGGAGCGATCGACCAGAACACGGCGAAGATCCTCGAGTGGACCCGGCGCGCGGCGGGCGAGGGCGCCCAGCTCGTCGCGTTCCCCGAGATGACGCTCACGGGCTACCCGATCGAGGACCTGGCGCTGCGGGCGTCCTTCCGTCGCGCCGCGTGGGCCGCAGCGGCCGACGTCGCCGCGCAGCTCGAGCGCGAGGGCCTGGGCCACGTCACGGTCGTCCTGGGCACCGTGGGGACAGCCGGGGCGCCGGACTCGGCCGAGCGCGAGGCCTCCGGGGCCCCCGCCGACCTGCCGACCAACCGCGCGGTCGTCATCCAGCACGGCGAGGTCCTCGCCGCCTACGACAAGCACCACCTGCCGAACTACGGCGTGTTCGACGAGTTCCGCATCTTCGCGCCCGGCACCGAGCCGCTCGTCGTCGAGATCGAGGGCCGCGCGGTCGGCATCGTCATCTGCGAGGACATCTGGCAGGACGGCGGACCGATCACCACGCTGGGCGGGCTGGACGAGGCCGGGCACGGGATCGACCTGCTGCTGGTCCTCAACGGCTCTCCCTACGAGGAGGGCAAGGGGCACGTCCGCACCGACCTGGCGGCGCGCCGCGCGGCCGAGGTCGACGCACCGGTCGCGTACGTCAACATGGTCGGCGGGCAGGACGACCTGGTGTTCGACGGCGGGTCGTTCGTCGTGGGACCCGACGGCTCGGTCCTCACGTCCTCGCCGCAGTTCGTCGAGGACCTGCTGGTCTGGGACCTGCCCGCGCGGACGTCCTCCGCCGACCTGACGGGCACCGCGCCGGCGACCGTCTACCCCACGGGCCGCATCGCTCCCCCGCTGCACCCCGACGAGGAGGTGTACCGGGCCTGCGTCACGGGCCTGGCCGGGTACGTCCGCAAGAACGGCTTCCGGTCGATCGTCCTGGGCCTGTCCGGCGGGATCGACTCGGCGCTCTCCGCGACCCTCGCGGCCGACGCGATCGGCGGGCAGAACGTCGTGGGCGTCTCGATGCCCTCCTCGTACTCGTCCGAGCACAGCAAGGACGACGCCGCCGACCTCGCCAAGCGCCTCGGCGCCGACTACCGGGTGCAGCCCATCGCGCCCATGGTCGAGGCGTTCCAGGGCGAGCTCGCGCTCGAGGGCGTCGCCGAGGAGAACCTCCAGGCGCGCGTGCGCGGCGTGGTCCTCATGGCGATCTCGAACCGCGAGGGCCACCTCGTCATCGCGCCGGGCAACAAGTCCGAGCTCGCGGTCGGGTACGCGACCATCTACGACGCGGGCAGCATCGGCGGCTACGCACCGCTCAAGGACGTCGACAAGTCGCGCGTGTGGGCGCTCGCCCGCTGGCGCAACGACGCCGCGCTCGACGCGGGCGAGATCCCCCCGATCCCCGAGTCCTCGATCACCAAGCCGCCGTCGGCCGAGCTGCGGCCCGGCCAGACCGACCAGGACTCCCTGCCGCCCTACGACCTGCTCGACGAGGTCCTCGACGCGTACATCGAGCACGCGGAGGGACGCGCCGAGCTGCTCGCGCGCGGGTTCGACCCCGAGGTCGTGGACAAGGTCGTGACCCTCGTGGACCGCGCCGAGTGGAAGCGCCGCCAGTACCCCCTCGGCCCCAAGGTCACGTCGCTGGCCTTCGGCCGCGACCGCCGCCTGCCCGTCACGTCCCGCTGGCGCGAGCCCGTCGAGTAGCACGGCCGCCACACGAGCCCCAGCCGCCAGTCACCTATCCCGAACGACCGGCCCACCGACCACCGGCGGGCCGTACGACCTGGAGAGACGAGAGCATGTCCGCACACACCCAGCCCGGCCAGACCCCGGCCACGCCCGCCAAGCGCTTCCGCGTCCACCACCTCGCGGAGGCCAAGGCACGGCACGAGAAGCTCACGATGCTCACCGCGTACGACGCGGTGACGGCCCGCATCTTCGACGAGGCCGGCATCGACATGCTCCTCGTCGGCGACTCGATCGGGAACACCATGCACGGGCACCGGACCACGCTGCCCGTCACGGTCGACGACATGATCCCCGCCGCACGTGGCGTCGCGCGCGCCGCGCAGCGCGCGCTCGTGATCGTCGACCTGCCGTTCGGCTCGTACGAGGCCGGGGCCGAGCAGGCCCTCGGGACCGGCGTACGGATCATGAAGGAGACCGGGGCCCACGCGGTCAAGCTCGAGGGAGGGCGCCGCTCGGCGGCTCAGATCCGTGCGCTGACCGACGCGGGCATCCCCGTCGTCGCGCACCTGGGCTTCACGCCCCAGTCGGAGAACATCCTGGGCGGGCCGCGCGTGCAGGGACGCGGGGACGACGCCGCCGAGCGCCTGTGCGAGGACGCCGTCGCCGTGACCGACGCGGGCGCGGTCGCCGTGGTCCTCGAGATGGTCCCGGTCGAGGTCGCGGCGCGCGTCACGGAGATCGTGCGCATCCCGACCATCGGCATCGGCGCAGGACCCGAGTGCGACGGCCAGGTCCTCGTCTGGACGGACCTCGCCGGCATGACGGAGTGGTCGCCGCGCTTCGCCAAGCGGTTCGCGGAGATCGGCGCGGCCCTGGGCCGGGCCGCGCAGGACTACGCGGAAGAGGTCAAGGGCGGCACGTTCCCGGACGCGGCGCACAGCTTCGAGAAGTAGCCCCTCCCCGCCCGACGGCGTCGCTCCCCCGGGTGCAGCGGTGCACCCGGGGTGCGTGGCGTCGTCGGGCGTCGCTGTGCCTGAGAGCCGGCTACCCCGCCCAGGCGACCACGCCCGCGGTGATCGCGTCCGCGTAGCGCTGGCGCCCCTCCTCGGAGGACATCAGCGCAGCCTCGTCGGGGTTGCGCATCTCGCCCAGCTCGAGCAGCACCGCGGGGCGCTCGGCGAGGTTGAGGGTCCCGAGGTCGCCGCGCCGCGAGACCGCGCCGGCGACGCTGCCCGAGGGCGGGAAGCCCGCCGACGCCAGGGCTCCGACCATGTCCGTCGCGAGACGCTCGCTCGACGCCGCGTTCTCGGCGCGCAGCCCCTCGTCGATCTCGACGGCCGGCGGCGGGTCCGCCACGATGACGAAGAACCCCCGCGCGGCCTTGTCGTCGCTGCCGTTGGCGTGGACCGAGACGAGCACGTCCGCGCCCGCGTCCTGGGCGGACCGCCCCCTGACGTCGACGCACGGTCCGACGCCCTGGTCGTCGGACCGGGTCACCACGACCTGTGCACCGAGCGCCTCGAGCGCAGCGCCCGCTCGGGACGCGACGTCCCAGGTGAACGCGTGCTCCGGGTAGCCCGCGTCGGTGGACGTGCCGACCGTGTTGCACGGCTTGGAGCCCCCGCGACCGTCCGGCACGGGTGCACCGACCTGGTCCGGGTGCTGGGCGTTCGCGCCGTTGTGGCCAGGGTCGAGCGCGACCGTCAGCCCGGTCAGCGGGAGCGACGCAGGGTCCGGTGGGGACGACCTGCCGGAGCCGGCGACGCCTGCGAGGCCGGGCACGTCGTCGGCGTCGGACGCACCCGAGGTGCGCTCCGTCGTCGGGCTCGGGGAGGGCGCCGGACGCCCGTCGTCGCCGCTGCCGAACGCGAGCCACGACACCCACCCCACCGCGAGGCCCGCAAGGAGCACGGCCAGTGCGACCGTCCACCGCCGCGCCGGACCGGACGGATCCGTCACTTGTCGCGCTCGCGCTCCCGTTCCTCCTCGTCCCAGGCCTCGGAGCGGGCCCGGGCCAGCTCGAGCGCCTGGGCCGCGGCCTCACGCGTGGGGTACGGGCCCATGCGTGAGGACCACGCCGACTGCGGGCCCTTCGAGACCTCCCCCGTGCGCGTGTCGAAGTAGTACTGGTCCTCGGAGACCGGGTCGCCGTCGTCGGAGAATCGTTCCTTCGTCATAGGACGATCCTGCCTCACCCGCGCGCACGGCGTCGGCCGTACGCACCGGGCCACGGGCACTCCGTAGACTGGCGGCATGCCCGATTCCTCCGTCCTGACCGCCCCACGCGGACCGTTGGTCCCGGGGTCGGTCTCTCCCCTGCGCGTCGTGCCACGCTCGATCGCGCGGCCCGAGTACGTGGGACAGCCCGGCCCGCAGCCCTTCACGGGCGACGACGTCGTGGACCCCGAGACCCTCGACCGGATCCGGGTCGCGAGCCGCATCGCTGCCCAGGCCCTCGCCGAGGTCGGGATGCACGTCGCCCCCGGCGTGAGCACCGACGAGCTCGACCGGATCGGGCACGAGTTCCTCCTGGACCACGGCGCCTACCCTTCGACGCTCGGCTACCGCGGCTTCCCCAAGTCGTTGTGCACGTCGCTCAACGAGGTCGTGTGCCACGGGATCCCCGACTCGACCGTCATGGTCGAGGGCGACATCGTCAACGTCGACATCACGGCGTTCATCGGCGGGGTCCACGGCGACAACAACGCCACGTTCGCGGTCGGGGAGATCAGCGAGGAGGCCGCGCTGCTCGTGCAGCGCACGCGCGAGTCGCTCGACCGGGCCATCAAGGCCGTGCGCCCCGGGCGCGAGGTCAACGTCCTGGGCCGCGTGATCGAGAAGTACGCGCACCGGTTCGGCTACGGCGTGGTGCGCGAGTACACGGGCCACGGCGTGGGCGAGTCTTTCCACTCGGGGCTCGTGATCCCCCACTACGACGCGGCCCCCGACCACGACACCGTGATGGAGCCGGGCATGGTCTTCACGATCGAGCCCATGCTGACGCTCGGCAGCCCCGAGTGGCGCACGTGGGACGACGGGTGGACCGTAGTCACCGCGGACAGGTCGCTGACCGCCCAGTTCGAGCACACCCTGGTCGTCACCGAAGACGGAGCGGAGATCCTGACCCTGCCATGAGCAAGCACTCACACCACCACCACGGGCTGGCCTTCGGGATCGACGTCGGCGGCAGCGGCATCAAGGGCGCACCCGTCGACCTCGCGACGGGCGAGTTCGCCCAGGAACGCCACCGCATCCCGACGCCGCAGCCCTCCACGCCCGAGGCCGTCGCCAAGGTCATCGCCGAGCTCGTCGACGAGTACGACCTGCCGCACGACGTCCCGATCGGCGTGGCCTTCCCCGGCCCCATCCACCACGGCGTGATCGGGTTCATCGCGAACCTCGACAAGTCCTGGAAGGGCGTCGACCTGCCCGCTCTCCTCAAGAAGGAGACCGGGCGCCACGTCGTCGCGGTCAACGACGCCGACGCCGCCGGCATCGGCGAGGTCCGCTACGGCGCGGCCAAGGACACCAAGGGCGTGGTCCTGCTCGCGACGCTGGGCACGGGCATCGGCAGCGCCCTGGTCGTCGACGGGATCCTCGTGCCCAACACCGAGCTGGGCCACCTCGAGATCGACGGGTTCGACGCCGAGTCGCGGGCCGCGGAGTCGGCACGCGGGCGCGAGGACCTCTCGTGGGAGGAGTGGGCCGCTCGGCTCCAGCGCTACTTCGAGGTCGTCGAGATGCTGTTCTCGCCCGACCTGATCGTGGTCGGCGGCGGGATCTCCAAGCACCACGAGAACTTCCTGCCGCTGCTGCACCTCAAGGCGCCCATCATCCCGGCCGAGCTGCGCAACGCCGCGGGCATCGTGGGCGCTGCCGCACTGGCAGCCGAAGGAGCCGGGCTGGCCTGACCGCCTGCGCGCCCTGACCTGGTCCTGCTGTGCCCTAGGCCCGCAGGGTCAGGTCAGGTGGTCGCCAGACGCCGCCCACCGCGCGTGGTCCGGCCCGCCTCGTGGCGGGTCAGACCGCGGTCTGGTGCCGCGGCCCGTCGTGCTCGACGTGGTGCGTCGGCAGCCCCGGGAAGATGTCGATCACACCCAGCATCTCCAGGACGTCCGTCACCACCGTCGGAGGGTTGCGCAGGCTCACCTGCAGGCCCTCCTCGCTGCCGATCGTGTAGAACTGCACGAGGAACGCGATGCCCGTGGAGTCCATGAACGTCACCTTCGAGGTGTCGATCACGACCGGCACGTCCCGGTCCAGTGCGTTCGCCAGTGCCGCGCTCGCCTCGCTGCGCAGCGCCACGTCGATCTCGCCCCACATGTCCACGACACTCG
This sequence comes from Oerskovia sp. NPDC060287, assembly GCF_042726775.1. Taxonomy (NCBI): domain Bacteria; kingdom Bacillati; phylum Actinomycetota; class Actinomycetes; order Micrococcales; family Cellulomonadaceae; genus Oerskovia; species Oerskovia sp. NPDC060287. The sequence continues at coordinate 1,217 of NZ_JBHXBO010000030.1, read as the reverse complement.
AATCCGGCTGCTCGAGGAGAGTGATACCGCCGGTGGTCGTCGTCTTGCTCGGAGTCATGAGTCCAGAGCCCCCGCTCGTCGTGTTCTCGGCACCCCGACGTCTGGAGCCCCGTCAACAGAGCCAGGGTACCCCCAAGAGGCGCTGACATGACAGCATTCTGGGGATCGCTTTACCTGGGATGCCGCTGGCGTGCATCTTTGGGCGAATTCTCACCGTGGTCTCCTTCGCGGCCCTTGACCTGCTCTGGGCCGGTGGCTCGCGGCGGGCAGGTGCCCGACCGGCGTCGTACGGTCGAAGGACCTGCTGTCGTCCAGACCTCGAGAGGTGGTCATCATGCCCCGGCGCGACCCCGGTCCGTCCGTCAAGGACAAGGAGCTGTACGAGACCCTGCGCGACGAGGGGAGCTCGAAGGAGAAGTCCGCACGCATCGCGAACGCGGCGGCCGCGTCGTCCCGCAGCGCGGTCGGCACGAAGGGCGGGTCGTCGCCCGCCTACGAGGACTGGACCGTGGCCGAGCTGCGCAAGCGAGCCCGGGAGATCGGGATCGAGGGCCGCTCGACCATGCGCAAGAACGAGCTCGTCTCGGCGCTGCGGAACCACTGAGCGGGGCCGGCGTGGACAGCGGCGACGACGGGAGCGGCAGGGGGCCCGCGAGCGCGGGCGGCGGTGCCGGCACGACCGACTCTCGCCACGAGTCCGTCGAGGAGCGTGCGGACCGCAACTGGGCCGAGCTCCTGCAGGAGCTGCGCGTGACGCAGATGGGCGTGCAGATCCTCACCGGGTTCCTGCTGACGCTGCCGTTCCAGCAGCGCTTCGGGGAGCTCGACGACACCCAGCGCACCATCTACCTGTGCCTCGTGGTGCTCTCGGTGCTCGCGACGGGCCTGCTCGTGGCTCCCGTGTCGCTGCACCGCCTGCTGTTCCGCAAGCACCTCAAGGCCCGGCTCGTGACGTCGGCCGACCGGTTGGCGCGCGTGGGGCTCGTGGTGCTCGCTCTCGTCGTGGCGGGGACGGTGCTGCTCATCTTCGACGTGGTCGTCGGGCCGACGGCCGCGGTGATCGCGGCAGGCGGTGCGCTCGTGCTGTTCGCGCTGCTCTGGGTGGTGCTTCCGGTCGCGCTGATGCGGCGAGCGGGGGCCGCAGACCGGTGAGGGCTCAGACGCGGCGGTCGTAGACCTCGTCGGCCGGCGGACCGGCGAGGTCGAACACCCGCGCC
>NZ_JBHXBO010000029.1:0-26397 GCF_042726775.1 Oerskovia sp. NPDC060287 | reverse complement strand
GCCCGGCCGTCGCCGGTCGGCCGCCCAGGGGTCCTCGTGGATCAGCTCTTCGAGAGTGCTCCGTAGCGGAACTTGAACGACGCGTCGAGCGTGTCCTCGGTCCCGTCGACGCCCGTGCCGACGACCGCGACCTGGGCTCCCTGGAGGTACGGGACGGTCGAGAGGTCGGCGGCGACCTTCTCCTGGATCTCCTCGATGAGGGCCGTGCGGGCTGCCGCGTCGGGCGTGGCTGCCTGCTGGAGGATCAGGTCGTTGACCTCCTGGTCGTCGTAGTGGTTCGCGAGGAAGTTCTCCTGGAGGAAGAACGGCGTGAGGTAGTTGTCGGCGTCCGAGTAGTCCGGGAACCAGCCGAGCTGGTACGCCGGGTAGACGTCGGCCGTGCGGTCCTTGGCGTACTGGACCCACTCGGTGGTCTGCAGGTTGACCGTGAACAGGCCGCTCTTCTCGAGCTGGTCCTTGATGAGCGCGTACTCCTCGCCGGACGACGGGCCGTAGTGGTCGTTGCTGTACTGCAGGTCGAGCACGACGGGGACCGTGACTCCCGCTGCCTCGAGCGCGGCCTTGGCCTTGTCGGCGTCGGCTCCGCCCTGCCCGTCGCCGTAGAGCTCCTTGAGGGGCTCGACCGCGCCGGTCAGGCCCGCGGGGACGTACGAGTACAGCGGCGTGTAGGTGCCCTTGTAGACCTGGGTCGCGATCTCCTCGCGGTCGATCAGGTCGGCGACGGCCTGGCGCACGGCGAGGGCCTTGGCCGGGTCCGCGCCGTCGGCCTTGGCGCCGTAGGGCTGGGAGTCGAAGTTGAACGTGATGTAGCGGATCTCGCCGCCGGGCCCGTCGACGACCTTGACCTTGTCGTTGCCACGGAGGTCGTCGATGTCGGTCGCGGACAGGCTGCGGAAGGCGACGTCGATGTTGCCCTCCTGGATGTCCAGCTTCAGGTTGGAGGCGTCGGTGTAGTACTTGGTGTTGACCTTCGGGGTCTTCGCCTCGCCGAGCACGCCCTGGTAGTCGGGGTTGGCCTCGTAGGAGATGAGGTTGTTGAAGTCGTACTTGGCGATCGAGTACTGCCCGGCGAACGCCTTGCCCGCGACGATGTCGGCGTCCGGGGTCAGCGCGTCGGCCGCGAACACCTCCTCGTCGACGATGGGGCCGGCGGGGCTCGACAGGATCTGCGGGAAGACCTGGTCGTCGGGCGACTTGAGCGTGAAGACGACGGTCGTCTCGTCGGGGGTCGCGACGCTCTCCAGGTTGTAGAGCAGCGAGGCGGGGCCGTTCTCGTCGTTGATCGCGACCTGACGGTCGAACGTGAACTTCACGTCGGAGGACGTGAGGTCGTGGCCGTTGGCGAACTTCAGGCCCGGCTTGAGCTTGACGGTGTACTCGGTGGGTGCGGTGAACTCGGCGGACTCCGCGATGTCGGGCTCGACGTCCGGGCTGCCGTAGGGGGTGTTGAGCAGGAACGGGAAGACCTGGTTCATGACCGCGAACGACCCGTTGTCGTAGGAGCCGGCCGGGTCGAGCGTCGTGACCTTGTCGGTCGTGCCGATCGTCAGCGCGCCTCCTGCGCTCGCGTTGCTGCTGCCGCCGTCCTCGTTCGTCCCGCTGCCGCTGCCGCACGCCGTGAGCGTGAACGTCACGACGGCGATGCCTGCCGTTGCGGCGAGGAGCCGCTTCCTCGAAACGGTCGTCATCCGTCACACCTCTTCTTCGGGGTCATGAGGTGGGTGCGCGGTGGCGCTCCCACGGCCTGGTTCTGCGACCAAGGTCCGTGATGTCTAACACACTGTTGTTTCGGTCAAGCACCCCGGAACGGCTCTGCACGGCGGTTCCGGGCATCTTGTTACCGGGTCGTAACCCCCGGCGCCACATGGTGAGACGGATCACAGCCGTGAAGTTACCGGGGAGTACGTTCCGGTGCGTCACGGCCTTTTCGTGGCGGCGGCGGCCGCTGCGCGGGCACGCCCGCTCCAGGCTGCCAGCGCTGTCACTCGCGGGGCGCGCTCACCGCCAGGACGTCCCCTGCCCGACGCCGGAGCCGGGCTCGGGCGACCCCGTCGCCTCGTCGGGAGCGGGGGTCGGCCCGTGGTCCTCCGCCGGGACGTCGGACGCGCTCCCGGCGCCGGCCCCCTCGACGGCGGGCTCGACCGACGGTCCCGACGGCAGCTCGCCGCCCGACCCGGCCACCCCGCCCGACCCGGCCACGTCCCCGGCCGCCTCACCACCCGCGGTGAGCGCCGCCGTCGGGCCGGATGCCGGTGCGCTCCCCGCAGCGGGCGCCGCCGCGGCCTCCGCGACCACCGGGGCCGTGGCCCCCGCGCCCAGCACCGACCCTCCCGTGACGACCACGCCCGCCGCGACCGCCTGCGCGCGCAGGTCCGCGAGCTCGCGCGCGACCGACCGGACCCCGAAGCCCGAGACCACGTGGATCGACCCCGCGACGAACGCGTACAGCCCGAACACGACGACCGTCAGGCTCAGGACGTCGTCCGCGTCGACGGGGCGCGTCACGAGCAGCAGGCCGAACAGCGTCGAGACGATGCCGAACGTCAGCAGCCACGGCCACCCCAGGTCCCGGTTGCGCACGAGCCCGGCCGCGCCGACGATCGCCGTGATCCCCAGCACCAGGACCCACACGACCAGGACGTAGTACAGCGCGGTCACGCTGAGGTCCGGCCAGAACATGACCGCGGCGCCGAACAGCAGGTTGACGGCCGCCTGCGCGAGCCACCACGTCCACCCGACCTGCTTGCGGTGCGCCAGGCCCTGGACAGCGACGAGGACCGCGTCCGCCACGAGGAAGATCCCGAACACCCAGCGCAGCGTCTCGAGCGCCTCGAGCGGCTGGATCATGAGCAGCAGGCCGAGGACGACCAGGAGCAGCCCGCGCACCACGGGAAGCCACCAGACGTTCTTGAACGCGTTGAGCGGCTCGGGGATCTCGACCGTGTCCTGCCCCTTGCGCCTGCTGCGGACCATGAGCCACCACCGTTCCTCTTGCGCCGCCCACCCCACCCCGCGCCGGGGCGAGCGCCCTCGGCGCGCCTGCCGGGATGGGAGCGCTACCTGCGTTCATCCTGCTGGAGGTTGGTCACACTCGCCCGGCGAAGCGGGCCGGACAACGGGAGCAAGCGGGCAAATCACCCGGGAGAAAGTGGCGTAATACCGCGCCTCTCGGGACCTCCCGCCCTAGACTCGCAAGCATGTCTGCGCGTGCTCACGACCCGGCCGGTCCTCCGGCGACGGCGGAGCCACGCCCCCACGTCCACGAGGTCGGGTCGTTCGAGACGACCGAGCCCGCGACCCCGGACCCGCGCTCGTTCCGCGCGTTCCTGGCGACCCCGCGCGCGGTCGGGGACGGGACGGACCCCACGGTCCAGATCGTCGACACCCCCGAGGCGCGCGTGCGCCACCCGAGCGACCTCGTCGGGATCGTGCTGTGCGCGCTGGGGGTCGCGCTCGTCATGTTCATGTCCGTGTACGCGCACGGCACCACGGCGGGCGTGGCAGAGGACGTCCAGGGGTTCTCCGACCTCCTCGCCCGGATCCTCTTCATCCCGGTCGCGGTCCTCGAGGGGCTCGTGACCCTCGCGATCCCCACCGCGGTCCTCATCGAGCTCGGCATCCGCAAGCTCGGCCGTCAGGTCGTCGAGTCGATCGCCGCGGCCGCGCTCGGCATGCTGCTGGGCATCGCCATGACGTACTCGGTCGTGACCTTCGGGTCCGACGACCTGATCCAGGGGCTGTCGGTCCGCATCCGGGGCGAGTGGCAGCTCAGCATCCCCGGCTACGTCGCGGCGATCAGCGGCCTGCTGACCGCGGCCGGCCCTCGCACCCGACGCCGCACGGTCGCCTGGTCCTGGAACCTCCTGTTCATCGCGCTCGGCGTCGTCCTCATCACGGCCCAGGTCTCGCTGCCCGGCGCGATCATCACGCTCCTGCTCGGCCGGATCGCCGGCAACGCCGTCCGCTGGGTCTCCGGGGTGCGCAGCGAGCGCGCCTACGGCCCGCACCTGGTCGACGGCGTGCGGCGGGCGGGCTACTCGCCCACCGCGCTCGTGCGCGTGCGCGACGTGTCCCAGCCCGCGGAGCTCGCCGAGGCGGCCGAGGACCCCATCACCGAGGTCAACGCCGAAGGCGAGATCACGGGCGAGGTGCACGTCGGCGTCGTGCGCATCGCCGGCTCGGACGAGGAGTCGGCGCTCACCGCGGACGCGCGCATCACCGCCGACCACCTGTCCGGCGCCCTCGGCGAGGGGGTCAGCGAGCCCGCCGAGGCGCCGTCGGACCCTGCGGCCATCGCCCTGACCCGCTCCGGGGACAACCGCGTCTACGCGATGTTCACCGAGGACGGCGTGCGCCGCGACGTCGTGGTGCTCGACGGCGACCGGCAGGTCGTCGGCTTCATCACGCGGTTCTGGCGCTCGCTGCGCCTGCGGGGCATCGAGGGACGCGCCGCGATCTCGCTCAAGGCCGTGGCCGAGCGCACCGCGCTGCTCGCCTACGCCGCCCGCGCCGCGGGCGTCCGCACGCCCCGCCTGCTGGGCGTCGCCGAGGCCGACGACTCGATGATCCTGGTCCAGGAGCACGCCGTCGGCGCGGTCTCGCTGCGCGACCTGCCCGACGACGAGGTCACCGACGCCGTCCTCACCGAGGCCTGGCACCAGATCCAGCTCGCGCACGACGCGGGGCTCTCGCACCGCGCACTGACCTCCGACGTCATGCTCGTCAGCCGGGGCGAGCCGGGCGGCGCCTCGACGCACCCCGCGGGGACGGGCACGGACCCCGCGTCGGCGACCGTCGACCTCCGCCCCGAGGGCGCCGAGGCCGGCCCCGACGACTCCGAGGTCAAGGTCTGGCTCACCGGCTGGGAGCAGGGAGACATCGCGTCGTCCGAGCTGTCGCGCCGCATGGACCTGACGCAGATGGTCGCGCTCCTCGCGCTCCGCGTGGGCGCACAGCGCGCCGTGGCCTCGGCCGTGAGCGTGCTGCCCAACGAGGACATCGCGGCGATCGGGCCGCTCCTCCAGTCGATCGCGCTGCCCGTGAGCACGCGTGAGGAGATGCGCGCCAACAAGGAGCTGTTCAAGGACCTGCGGGCTGCGCTCGTCGAGCGCCTGCCGGAGACCGACGTCGAGCCCCAGCGCATCACCCGCTTCGGGGCCAGGACGATCATCACGCTGACCCTGACGATCGTCGCGGTGACCGTGGTCGTCACGACCATGAACTTCCAGCAGATCACCGAGGCCGTCTCCCAGGCCAACCCCTGGTGGGCCGTCATCTCGTTCGCGCTGGGCATCCTCACCTGGTTCGGCGCGGCCCTGACGTTCGTGGCGTTCTCGCCCGTCAAGCTGCCCATGATCCGGGCGACGCTGACACAGATGGCCGGGTCGTTCGTGGCTCTCGCGGCCCCGGCCGGGATCGGCCCTGCGGCGCTCAACCTGCGCATGCTCACCAAGCGGAACGTCTCGACCCCCATGGCCGTCGCGACCGTGGCCCTGGTCCAGGTGTCGCAGTTCGTCATCACGATCCTGCTGCTGGTCGTCCTGTCGATGACCGCTCGTTCCGGCGGCCTCATCAAGCTGCCCTCGACCACCGTGCTGCTCGCGATCACGGGCGTCGCGCTCGCCGTGATCGCGACGCTGCTCGTCCCGGCCGTCCGCCGCTGGGTGCTCGCGAAGATCCGGCCCACCGTCCAGCAGGTCTGGCCGCGACTGTCCGAGATGCTGAGCCAGCCGGGGCGTCTGGCCCTCGGCTTCGGCGGGAACATCATCATGACGCTCGGCTACGTGCTCGCGTTCGACGCGGCCCTCGCGGCGTTCGGCCAGGAGCTCGCGCTCGTCGACGTGGCCGTGATCTACCTGGTCGGCAACGCGGCCGGCGCCGCGGTCCCGACCCCCGGCGGCCTGGGCACGATCGAGATCGCCCTGACCGCGGGGCTGACCGCCGCCGGCATCCCGCCAGCGATCGCGACGTCCGCGACGATCCTGTTCCGCGTCGCGACCTACTGGGCCCGCATCCCGATCGGCTGGGCCGCGATGCGCTTCCTGCAGCGCAAGGGCGACCTGTAGCGCGGCCTCCCGGCCACCCGACGCCTTACCCCTGCAGCACCACCGCGGACCCCTGCCCCCCGCCGCCGCACAGCGCGGCCGCCCCCACGGCGTCGCCGCCCAGCGCCGCGAGCCGTCGCGCGAGGTGACCGACGATGCGCGCGCCCGACGCCCCGATGGGGTGCCCGAGCGCGATGGCCCCACCGTTGGCGTCGACGATCGCGGGATCGATCCCCAGCAGGTCCACCGACGCGAGGGCCACGACCGCGAACGCCTCGTTGATCTCGACCGCGGACAGCTCGCCGACCTCGAGCCCGGCCCGGGCGCAGGCCGCGACGATCGCGTTCGCGGGCTGTGCGTGCAGCGAGACGTCGGGACCCGCGACGAGCGCATGACCCAGGATGCGGGCGCCCGACAGCCCACGCCGCTCTGCCTCCTCATCGCTCACGAGCACGAGCGCCGCGGCACCGTCGGAGATCTGCGAGGCGTTCCCGGCCGTGATGGTGCCGTCCTCGCGGAAGGCCGGGCGCAGCCGCGCCAGGACCTCGACCGTGGTGTCGGCGCGCACACCGTCGTCGGCCTCGACGAGCCTCCCGGAACGCCCCGGGGTCTGGAACGGCGCGATCTCGCCCCGCAGGAAGTCGGCCGCCGCGGCGGCCCGCGCGTGCGACGACGCCGCGAACGCGTCCTGATCCTCCCGGCTGATCGCGAACCCCTCGCCGTGCCGCTCGGTGCTGAGCCCCATCGAGTCGCGCTCGAACGCGTCGCGCAGCCCGTCGTGGGCGAGCGTGTCGACGAGGGTCACGTCGCCGAACTTCTGGCCCGCGCGCGACCCGACCCACGCGTGCGGCGCGAGGCTCATGGACTCCTGCCCCACGGCCACGACGACCTGGGCCTCGCCCGCGGTGATGAGCCGGTGCGCCTGCACCACGGCCTCCATGCCGGACAAGCACACCGCGTTGAGCGTCATCGCGGGCACCGAGTAGGGCACGCCCGCACCGACGGCGGCCTGCCGCGCGGGGTTCTGACCGGCGCCGCCCTGGAGCACCTGTCCGGCGAGGACGAGCTCGACGTCGTCGGGCACGATCCCCGCGTCCGCGAGCGCCGCGCCCAGCGCGTGCGCCCCGAGCGTCGCGGCGGGCACGGTCGCGAAGGCCCCGTTGAATCGCACGAACGGTGTGCGTGCGTACCCCACGATGACGGTCATGCTTCCTCCTGGTGTCCTGGGCGGGTCCGGGTGCGGGAGGTAGCCCCGGCGGGGGCGTCCGGCACCGCCAGCCCGACGGCGTAGCTCGCCTCGGTCGCGTCGCGCACCTCGTCGAGGGTCATGCCGGGTGCGACGGCACGGAGGACGAGGCCTCGGCGCGGGCCGGTCGCGTCCGCCCCGGCAGCACCGGGGCCGAGGTCGACGACGTCGAAGACCGCGCGGTCCGTGATGATCCGGTCCACGACACCCTGGCCCGTGAGAGGCAGCCCGCACGCGTGCCGGAGCTTGGGCGAACCGTCGCGCGCAACGTGGTCCATGAGGACGACGATGCGCGGCGTGCCCGCGACGAGGTCCATGGCCCCGCCCATGCCCTTGACGAGCTTCCCGGGCACGGTCCAGTTGGCGAGGTCGCCCGTCTCGGAGACCTCGAGCGCGCCGAGGATCGCGATGTCGACGTGCCCGCCCCGGATCATGGCGAACGACGTCGCCGAGTCGAAGTAGCTCGCGCCCGGCAGGGCCGTGACGGTCTGCTTGCCCGCGTTGATCAGGTCGGCGTCCTCCTCGCCGTCGAGCGGGAACGGCCCGATCCCCAGCATCCCGTTCTCACTCTGCAACGTGATCGAGACACCGGGCGGCAGGTGGTTCGCGACGAGCGTGGGGATGCCGATCCCGAGGTTCACGTAGTCGCCGTCGTGCAGCTCGGCCGCGGCGATCGCGGCCATCTGGTCCCGGTGCCAGGGCATCTCAGGCCTCCCGTCCTGCGGCGGGCACCGGGCCGGCGGCGCCGCGAGCCCGCACCGTGCGCTGCTCGATGTCCTTGACCCGCGGCCGCGCGGGCACGAGCCGGTCGACGAAGATCCCGGGCGTGACCACGACGTCGGGGTCGAGGGGCTCGTCGGTCAGGATCTCTGCCTCGACGACCGTGACGCGGCCGGCCGTCGCGACGAGCGGGTTGAAGTTCCGTGCCGTGAACCGGTAGGCGAGGTTGCCGTAGGCGTCGGCCCGGTGCGCGTGCACCAGGGCGAGGTCGGCGACGATGCCGCGCTCGAGGACGTAGCGACGCCCGTCGAACTCCTCGACGGGCTTGCCCTCCGCGACGGGTGTCCCCACGCCCGTCGCGGTGTAGAACGCGGGGATGCCCGCACCACCCGCGCGCAGCCGCTCGGCGAGCGTGCCCTGCGGGACGAACTCGACCTCGAGGTCGCCGTCGAGGTACCGCTGCGCGAACAGCTTGTTCTCCCCCACGTAGGACGAGAGGACCTTGTCGACCTGGTCGCTCTCGAGCAGCAGCCCGAGCCCCTTGCCGTCGACGCCCATGTTGTTGGACACCACCGTCAGGCCCCGCACCCCCGAGTCGCGCACGGCCTCGATGAGGTCGGCCGGGATGCCGCACAGCCCGAACCCGCCGACGGCGATCGTCATCCCGTCGTGCAGCAGGTCGTCGAGCGCGGTGGCCGCGTCGGGGTAGCCCTTGGCACCCTGCGGGTCGCTCCTCGCGTCTCGTCGAGGCCGAGCGTCGTCGCTCGGCGGCCGCGTTCCGTCGGTCGTCATGTCGGCCTGCTTCCTGTGCGGAGAGGGTCCGGGTCCGTGCGCCCGGCCGCGTCGGCCCGCCGCAGCACGGCCTCGGCGTGCCGGAGCGAGGGGCCGTCGATCATCACGCCGTCGTGCACGAACACGCCGTCGTGCCCGCGTGCGGCGGCCAGCAGCGAGCGGGCCGCGGACACGTCGCCGGGGGGCGGCGCGTAGGCCGCCCGGATCACGGGGACGTGCGACGGGTGGATGCACGCGGTCGCGGCGAACCCGACGGCCGCGGCGTCGAGGGCCTCGTCGCGCAGCCCGTCGAGGTCGTCGATCGCGAGGTGCACCGCGTCGATCGCAGCGACGCCCGCGGCCCCCGCGGCGAGCAGCACCCCGGAGCGTGCGGCCCGTGCGACGTCCCGGTAGCTCCCGTCGGCGAACCTGCTCGACGTCCCGCCGAGCGAGGCGACCAGGTCGTCGGCGCCCCACATGAGCGCGACGACCCCCGGGCGCCGGGCCAGCTCGGGCGCGGCCAGCACGCCCGCGGCCGTCTCGCACAGCGCGACCACGCGCAGCCCGCCGAGGTCGAGCGGCAGCCGCTCGTCGGCCTTGGGCACCATGACGGTCCGGTAGGCGGTGCGGGCGAGCGCGGCCAGGTCCGCGAGGTGCTCGGGGGTCCCGACCGCGTTGACCCGCACGATCGTCCGCGACGGGTCGAGGGGCTCGGCGAGCAGCGCCTCGCGGGCAGCGGCCTTGCGGTCGGGTGCGACCGCGTCCTCGAGGTCGAGGATCACGGCGTCGGCGCGGTCGAGGGCCTTGCGGTACCGGTCAGGCCGGTCAGCGGGGCAGAAGAGGAGCGCGGGCCCCAGGTCGAAGGTCGTCACGAGGGACCGTCCTCCTGCCCGACGGCGTCGCCCGCCACCGGGCCCGGCTCGCCCCCGGTGGTGGTGGCCGCCTCGTGCGCGGCGCGCGTCCACACGAGCGCCGACCGCACGGCCCGCGCGACGAGCACGCCGTCCTGGTTGTGGCCGCGGTGCTCGAACGTCACGACGCCCTGCCCGGGCCGCGACGCGGACGGCCGCTTCTCCAGGACCACGGTCGAGGAGTACAGGGTGTCGCCGTGGAACATCGGGTGCGGGAACGCGACCTCGGCGAACCCGAGGTTGGCGACGATCGTGCCCTGCGTGAGCTGCGCGACCGAGGCCCCGACGAGCGTCGAGAGCGTGAGCATCGAGTTCACGAGGCGCTGCCCGAACGGCTGGGTCGCGGCCCACGCGGCGTCGAGGTGGAGCGACTGCGTGTTCATGGTCAGCGTCGTGAACAGGACGTTGTCGGCCTCGGTCAGCGTGCGCCCCGGACGGTGGACGTAGCGGACCTCGGTCTCGAGCTCGTCGTGGTAGAGCCCGCGCTGCTCGATCTCCCGCATCCTGCGCTCCTTCCTGCTGGTCTGATGTGCGTCCCGGGTGCCGAGAACGAGGTTGCGGTCGTTCTGGCCGGCATATCGACCTCGACCTCGTTCTCGACTGCGCGGAACCTCGTTCTCGGCCCGGGCCCGTCGACGGTCGACGGTCGACGGGGTTAACCCGGGGTTAAGCCCTCACCGTCACCCCGGCCACGTCCTCACGCCGAGAGCCCCAGCCCTCGCGCGATGATCATCAGCTGCACCTCGGACGTCCCCTCCCCGATCTCGAGCACCTTGGAGTCCCGGTAGTGGCGGGCCACGGGGTTCTCGTTGAGGAACCCGTAGCCGCCGAAGATCTGCGCGGCGTCGCGCGCGTTGGCCATGGCGGCCTCGCTGCCCACGAGCTTCGCGATCGACGCCTCGACCTTGAACGGCACGTCGTTCGCGAGCCGCGACGCCGCGTCGTAGTAGCAGAGCCGCGCCTGGTGGACGCGGGCCGCCATGCGCGAGAGCGTGAACGCGATGTGCTGGTTCGAGCCGATGTCGCGGCCGAACACGTTGCGCGTCCGCGCGTACCGCAGCGCCTCCTCCAAGCACCCCTGCGCCGCCCCCGTCGCGAGCGCGGCGAACGCGATGCGCCCCTCGTCGAGCGCGTGCAGGAAGTTCGCGTACCCGCGCCCCTGCTCGCCCAGGAGGTTCGCCTCGGGGACCCGGACGTCCTCGAACGTCAGCGGGTGGGTGTCGGACGTGTGCCACCCGACCTTGTCGTACGCCGGCCCGACCGTGAACCCCTTCGTCCCCGAGGGCACGAGGATGCACGACAGCTCCTTCTTCACGGTCCCGTCGGCCCGGGTCTCCTCGCCCGTGACCGCGGTGACCGTGACGACGCTCGTGATGGGCGTCCCGGAGTTGGTGATGAACTGCTTGCTGCCGTCGATGACCCACACCCCGGCGCCGCCGTCCGGCCCGGTCTCGATCCGGGCCGTCGTGCGCGTGGCCCCCGCGTCCGATCCCGCCTCGGCCTCGGTCAGCCCGAACGCCGCGAGCGCCCGGCCCGTGACCAGGTCCGGCAGCCACCGCTCTCGCTGCGCCGCGGTCCCGTGCCGGGCGATCGGCATGATCCCGAGCCCGACGCCTGCCTCGAGCGTGACCGCGATGCTCTGGTCGACGCGCGCGAGCGCCTCGACCGCGAGGCACAGCGACAGGTAGTCCTTGCCCTGGCCCCCGTGCTCGACCGCGAAGGGCAGGCCGAACAGCCCCAGGTCGCCCATCTCGCGGATGATGTCGAGCGGCAGGCGGCGCTCGGTGTCGTACGTGTACGCGGCGGGCGCGACGACGGTGTCCGCGAACTCGCGCACGGTGTCGCTGAGCTTGCGCTGCTCGTCGGTGAGCTCGGTGTTCATGGCGCTCCTGGGGTGTGGGAGGGGACGGCGACGGCCGGGGTACCGGCCGGGGTGTGCGTGGTCGGGGTCGGGCGGGCGGGGGTGGCGGGCTCGCCTGCCGCGACCACCGCGGGGGCGGACCCGTCCGCCGGGGCGGGGGCGACGTCGTCGGGCACCTGGTCGACGCGCGCGACCACCTCGTCGCGGCGCACCAGGTCTCCCGGGCGGACCGTGAGCCGCACGACGCCCGCGTGCGGGGCGGTCAGCGGGTGCTCCATCTTCATGGCCTCGACCGTGACGAGGACCGTGCCCGCGGCGACGGTCTCGCCGTCCGCGACGGCGACCGTCACGACCGTGCCGGGCATGCCCGCGCGGACGTCGGGGCTGGTGGGGCCCTCGGGGCCGCCGGGGCGGGCGACGGCGCGGAGGGCGAGGAGCTCGGCGCGCGTCGGGACGGCGACCTGGACCACTCTGCCCTGGCGCGCGAGCCACACGCTCGCGTCGGCGGGGTCGGTCGCGAGGTGCACGGTCTCGCCCACCCCGTCCACGACGTACCGCCACGCGTGCGCGCTGCCGGCGACGGGGGTCAGCGCGGAGTGCCGGGCAGGCCCCGGCCCTGAGCCCCCGTCGACGTGCACGACGGCGTCGCCCACCTCTCCCGTCACGGTCGCCTCCCGCGGGGTGCGCGTCGGGGTCGTCGTGCCGGGGGCCGCGCCGGGAGTCGTGGGGCCGGGCGCCGTGTCGACCAGCGTGACCGTGCGCGGGTGCGGCGCGGCGTTGAGGCGCCAGCCGTCGTCGGCTCCCCACGGTCCGGCCGCGTGCGACGCTGCGCCCTGCGAGCCCGGCGCACCCTGGCGGGGAGCCCCCACCGCGAGCGCGAACAGCGCGACCGCCACGAGGTCGTCCTCGGTCGCCGTCCCCGAGGGCACTCCCCCGCCCGCCACGAACCGCTCGATCAGCCCGGTGTCGAGATCGCCGGACCGGACCTCCGGGTCGCCGAGGAGCGCCCGCAGGAAGCCGATGTTGGTGTCGACACCCAGGACGAGCGTCGCGGCGAGCAGCCGGTCGAGCCGGTCGAGCGCCTGGGCGCGGTCGGCGCCGTGCGCGACGGCCTTCGCGAGCAGCGGGTCGTACTCCCCCCCGACGTGCAGCCCCACGGTGAGGCCGCTGTCGAGACGCCACCCCTCGCCACCCGGCTCGGCGAGCGCGAGGACGTCTCCCGTCGCGGGCAGGAACCCGCGGGCCGGGGACTCGGCGTAGACCCGCGCCTCGATCGCGTGGCCGCGCAGGACCACGTCCTCCTGCGCGAACCCCAGCGGCTCCCCCGCCGCGGCGCGGAGCTGGGCCTCGACGAGGTCCAGGCCCGTGACCATCTCGGTCACGGGGTGCTCGACCTGCAGGCGCGTGTTCATCTCGATGAAGAAGAACGTGGCCGGGTCGTCGGCGGGCACGAGGAACTCGACCGTCCCCGCGCCCTCGTAGCCGACGCTGCGCGCGACCTCGCACGCGGCCTCCCCGATCCGATCACGCGTCGCGGCGTCGAGCAGCGGCGACGGTGCCTCCTCGACGACCTTCTGGTGGCGGCGCTGGAGCGAGCACTCGCGCTCCCCCAGGTGCACGACGGCGCCGCGCGAGTCCGCGAGGACCTGCACCTCGATGTGGCGCGGCCGGGCGACCAGGCGCTCGACGAGCAGCGTGCCGTCGCCGAACGACCGGGTCGCGACGCGCCGGGCGCTCGCGAGCGCGGCCGGGAGGTCCTCGGCCGAGGTCACGACCTGCATGCCCTTGCCACCGCCACCCGCGGAGGGCTTGACCAGGAGCGGGAAGCCGACGTCGCGTGCGGCCAGGACGAGGGCCTCGTCGTCGAGCGCCGCGCCGGTCGCGGGGTCACGGCCCGTGCTGCCCGGTACGACCGGGACCCCGCGCGCAGCGACGATCTCCTTGGCCGTGATCTTGTCGGCCATGGCCTCGAGCGCCGCGACTCCCGGCCCGACGAACACGATGCCCGCCTCCGCGCAGGCCCGTGCGAGCTCGGGGTTCTCCGACAGGAAGCCGTAGCCGGGGTGGATCGCGTCGGCGCCCGTCGCGCGGGCCGCGTCGATGATCGCGGGCACGCTCAGGTACGACTCGGTCGCGGCGGCCGGGCCGATCCGCACCGCGACGTCGGCGAGGGACACGTGGCGCGCGCCGGCGTCGGCGTCGCTGTGGACCGCGACCGAGCGGATGCCGAGGTGCCGCAGCGTGGCGATGATGCGGCACGCGATCTCGCCACGATTCGCGACGAGGACCGTGCCGAAGGGCCGCGTCGCGGACGTGTCGGTGGTGCGCTGCGGGAGCATGGCCCTCACATCCTGAAGAGCCCGAACCGCGGGCCCTCGGTCGGAGCCAGCGGCGTGCGGGCGCACACGTCGAGCGCGAGCCCGAGCACGCGGCGCGTGTCGGCGGGGTCGATGACGCCGTCGTCCCAGAGCCGGGCCGTCGCGTAGTACGGGTCGCCCTGCTCCTCGTAGCGCGAGCGGATGTCCTCGCGGAAGGCGGCCTCGTCGTCGGGCGCCCACTGCTCGCCGCGCGCCGCGAGCTGATCGGCCTTGACCGTCGCGAGCACCGACGCGGCCTGCGGGCCGCCCATGACCGAGATGCGGCTCGCGGGCCACGACCACAGGAAGCGCGGCGAGTAGGCGCGCCCGCACATCGAGTAGTTGCCCGCCCCGAACGACCCGCCGACCACGACGGTCAGCTTGGGCACGCGCGTCGTCGCGACGGCCGTGACCATCTTGGCGCCGTCCTTGGCGATGCCCCCGGCCTCGGCGTCGGTGCCGACCATGAACCCCGAGATGTTCTGCAGGAACACGAGCGGGATGCCGCGCTGGTCGCACAGCTCGACGAAGTGCGCGCCCTTGAGCGCCGACGGGCTGAACAGGACGCCGTTGTTCGCGACGATCCCCACGGGGTGCCCGTGCAGGTGCGCGAACCCCGTGACCAGGGTGTCGCCGTACTCGCGCTTGAACTCGTGGAAGACGCTGCCGTCGACGAGCCGCGCGACGATCTCGCGCGCGTCGTAGGACGCCTGGACGTCGACCGGGACCGCGCCGTACAGGCCCTCGCCGGGCCCGCCGGGCTCGTCCTGCCCGACGGCGGGCGGTGCGCTCTCCTGCACGGCCCACGCGGGCGCGGGGTCGGGCGGGAGCGTCGAGACGATGCGGCGCACGATCGCGAGCGCGTGCTCGTCGTCCTCCGCGAGGTGGTCCGTGACCCCCGAGCGCCGAGCGTGCATCTCGCCGCCGCCCAGCTCCTCGGCCGTGACGACCTCGCCGATCGCGGCCTTCACGAGCGGCGGACCACCCAGGAAGATCGTGCCCTGGTTGCGGACGATCACCGTCTCGTCGCTCATCGCGGGCACGTACGCGCCGCCCGCGGTGCACGAGCCCAGGACCGCCGCGATCTGCGGGATGCCCGCGGCCGAGAGCCGGGCCTGGTGGTAGAAGATCCGGCCGAAGTGGTCGCGGTCGGGGAAGACCTCGGCCTGGAGCGGCAGGAACGCGCCGCCCGAGTCGACCAGGTAGATGCAGGGCAGCCGGTTCTCGAGCGCGATCTCCTGGGCCCGCAGGTGCTTCTTGACCGTGAGCGGGTGATACGTGCCCCCCTTGACGGTCGCGTCGTTGCACACGACCAGCACCTGGCGGCCCTCGACCAGGCCGATCCCCGCGATCACGCCCGCGCCGGGCCACTCGCCGCCGAACAGCCCCTCGGCCGCGAGCGGCGCGATCTCCAGGAACGGGCTGCCCGCGTCGAGCAGGTGCTCGACGCGCTCGCGCGGCAGCAGCTTGCCCCGCGCGACGTGCCGGGCACGGGACTGCTCGGGGCCGCCGAGCGCGGCACGGGCCGTGCGCTCGCGCAGCCCGGCGACGAGGGCGCGCTGGTCCGCGTCGTTGGTCCGGGCGCTCGCGGAGGCCGGGTCGACGGTCGTCCCCAGGACGTCGCCCACGCCCGGCGGGCGCGTGGTCGGCAGGGTCGCGGTCACGAGGCCGCCCCCGTCCTGGGCGCGCCCGGGTCGCCCGGGTCGCCCGGGTCGCCCGGGTCGCCCGCGAGCAGCAGCGCGAGCGCCGGGTCGGCGAGCAGCGCGCCGAGCTCGGCGAGGAAGCGGGCGCCCTGCTCGCCGTCGACCACGCGGTGGTCGAACGACAGGCTCAGCGTCAGGACGTCGCGCAGCGCGACCTGCCCCTCGTGCTCCCACGGGCGGCGGCGCACGGCCCCGACGCCCAGGATCGCGGCCTCGCCCGGGACCAGGATCGGTGTCCCGGCGTCGACGCCGAACACCCCGACGTTGGTGATCGTGAGGGTCCCGCCCGTCAGCCGCTCGGGCGCGGTGCGTCCGCTGCGGGCCGTCGCGGTGAGCTCCGCGAGCGCCTCGGCGAGGCCCGTGAGCCCGAGCGTGTGCGCGTCGGGCACGTGCGGCACGACGAGCCCTCGCTCGGTCGCGACCGCTATCCCCAGGTGCACGCGCGGGCTGTGGACGATCTCGGCGCTCCCGTCCGGCAGGTCCTCCCACCGGCTCGCGAGCGACGGGTGCCGGGGCAGCACCACGCACAGCGCCCGTGCCACGAGCGCCAGGACCGTGATGCGCGTCCCGCGGGCGAGGGGGTGGGTCCGGAGGCGGTCGAGGAGCTCGGTGCTGGGCGTGACGTCGACCGTGAGGAACACGGTCGCCTGGGGAGCGGTGAAGGCGCTCGCGACCATCGCTGCGGCGGTGTGCTTGCGCACGCCGCGCACGGGGGTGCGGGTCTCGCTCTCGCGTCGCGCGTCCCGGCCCGACGACGTCGCCCCCGCCCCGTGGTCGGGCGCGGCAGGCGCGCGGTCCGCGTCGGGCGGGGGGAAGCTGCCGGCGCGGCGGGCTGCCGCGCGGGCCAGCCCGGACTGACCGAGGATGTCGCGCAACGAGGTCGGCGCGAAGCGCCCCGTCGTGCGGAGGTCCGACTCGTCGTCGTGGCCGTCGACCCCGGTGGCGTCCTGCCCCGTCGTCGCGCGGTCGGTCGCCTGCGGCCGCCGGTCCGCCCTCTGTTCGGTTCCGGCCCCCGGGCTGTCGCCGGCCGCCGTCTGTGCACAGCTCACGGCCGCGAGGACGTCCTCGCGGGTCACGAGACCGCGGGCGCCGGTCCCGATAACCCGTTCGAGATGGACCCCGAGGAGCTTGGCGAGCCTGCGCACGGGCGGGGTGGAGCGCGGTCGCTCGGTCGGGACGGGCGTGGCGTCGTCCGGGACGGTGCCCGCACCCGCACCCGCACCCGCACCCGCACCCGCACCCGTGATGATGCCGGTGCCGACGCCTGCGTCAGTCCCGGTGCCGGTACCGGGACGCGGCCCGTGCTCCGGCTCGCTCGTCGAGATCGGGCTCGTGGGGGTTCCGACAGTGCTCCCGACCCCCGTTTGCCCGATCTCGATCGCGGCGCGAGCGGGAGCGCGCCGGGCACGTCGCGCGGGGCGGCCCGACCGCTCCGGCCGCGCCCCGTAGCCGACGAGGTTCGGCTGGGGCGCCTCGTCGGCGAGCTCCCCGTCGCCGTCGGCCGAACTGTCCGCGGACGCCCCGCCGTCGGGCACCTGGCCCGTCACGCCACCGCCACGCGCACGCCTCGCGGACGCACCGCCGTCGGGCACCCGACCCGCCGACCCACCTGACGAGGGCGTGCCTCCGGGCGCCTCACCCTCGTCCGGGACCTCGAACGTGACGAGGGGTTCGCCGACGTTGACCGTCTGCCCCGGCTCGGCGTGCAACGCCGTGACGACGCCTGCGTAGGGCGACGGGAGGTCGACGAGCGCCTTGGCGGTCTCGACCTCCGCGATGACCTGGTTGAGCTCGACCCGGTCGCCCGCGGCGACGTGCCAGCTCACGAGGTCGGACTCGGTGAGGCCCTCGCCGAGGTCGGGGAGCCGGAACTCGCGCGTGCTCATCACCGTGCCGCCCCCTCGAACGCCGGGCTGCCGGACTCGTCGTACGCCCCGCGCCCCAGGACGCGGTCCACGCCGTCGAGCAGGCGGTCGAGGTCGGGGACCTGGTGCTGCTCGAGCTTGGCGGGCGGGTAGGGGACGTCGTGCCCCGTGACCCGGAAGGGCGCGGCCTCGAGGTGCTCGAAGCAGCGCTCGGTCGCCGCCGCGGCGACCTCGGCGCCCAGGCCCGCCTGGTGCGGGGCCTCGTGCGCGACGACGAGCCGGCCCGTCTTGCGGACCGACGCCGCCACGGTCGCGTGGTCGATGGGCGAGAGCGAGCGCAGGTCCACGACCTCGATCGACACGCCCTCGTCGGCGGCCGCGACCGCCGCGTCGCGGGCCGTCGTCACGAGCGACCCGAACGTCACGAGCGTGACGTCGGTGCCCGGCACCACGACGCGCGCTGCGTCCATGGGCGGTGCCGAGCGGAGGTCGGCCGCCTCGTTGACCTCGCCCTTGAGGTGGTAGCGACGCTTGGGCTCGAAGAACACGACCGGGTCGTCGCACGCGATGGCCTGCTGGAGCACGGTGTACGCGTCCTGCGGGTCCGAGACGGTCACGACGCGCAGTCCCGCGGTGTGCGCGAAGTACGCCTCGGGCGACTCCGAGTGGTGCTCGGCGGCACCGAGCCCCCCGCCCACGGGAATGCGGATCGTGATCGGCAGGCGCACCGCCCCGCCCGTGCGGGCGTGCATCTTGGCGAGCTGGGACACGATCTGGTCGAACGCGACGTACACGAACCCGTCGAACTGGATCTCGCACACGGGCCGGTAGCCGCGGTACGCGAGGCCCACGGCCGTGCCCAGGATGCCCGACTCGGCGAGCGGGGTGTCGAGCACGCGGCGCGGTCCGAACTCCTTCTGCAGCCCGTCGGTCACGCGGTACACGCCACCGAGCCGGCCCACGTCCTCACCCATGACGACGACCTTGTCGTCGTTCGCGAGCGACCTGCGAAGCCCCGCGTTGAGGGCCTTGGCGAGCGTCAGGGTGGTCATCGGGCGCCTCCGGTCGGTGCGTCGGTGGAGCCGGTTCCGGTGCCGGGGGTGCTGGTGCCGGGCTCGGCGGGGGCGTCGGTCCCGGGCTCGGCGACCTCGCCGGCGGCGCCCACGCCGGGCGCCTCGTCGCCGTCGGCGAACCCCTCCAGGTACTGCGCGTACGCGGCGCGCTCTGCCGCGAGCGCCGCGTGCGGCTCGGCGTAGACGTGGTCGAAGATCGTGAGCGCGGGCGGGTCCTCGAGCGCGATGCACCCGGCGCGCAGCTCGGCCGCGGCCTGGTCGGCGACGCCCTGGACGCGGGCCTCCTCGGCCTCGGTGAGCAGGCCGAGCCCGGTGAGGTAGGTGCGGTACCGCGCGATCGGGTCGCGGCCGGCCCAGGTCTCGAGCTCGGCGGGGTCGCGGTAGCGCGTGGGGTCGTCGGCCGTGGTGTGCGGGCCCATGCGGTAGGTCACGGCCTCGATGAACGTGGGGCCGCCGCCCGTGCGGGCGCGGTCGAGGGCTTCGCGCGTCACGGCGAGGACCGCGAGGACGTCGTTGCCGTCGACGCGCACGCCCGGGAGGCCGAACCCCGCGGCGCGGTCGACGAGCGGCACGGTCGACTGGAGCGTCACGGGCTCCGAGATCGCCCACTGGTTGTTCTGGCACAGGAAGACCACGGGGGCTGCGTAGGTCGCGGCGAAGACGAACGCCTCGTTGACGTCACCTTGGCTCATGGCGCCGTCGCCCAGGTAGGCGACCGCGACGGAGTCGGCGCCGTCGTTCTGGACGCCCATGGCGTAGCCCGTCGCGTGCAGGGTCTGGGCGCCGATGATGACCTGCGGCGTGGCCATGTTGACCGCGTACGGGTCCCAGCCCGACGCCGTCACGCCGCGCCACACCCGCACGAGGTCGACGAGCGCGACGCCCCGCGTGTACGCCACGGCGTGCTCGCGGTAGCTCGAGAACACGAAGTCGTCGGTGCGCAGCGCCCTGCCGGACCCGATCTGCGCGGCCTCCTGGCCCAGCAGCGGGGGCCACAGCGCGAGCTCGCCCTGCCGTTGGAGGGCCGTGGCCTCGGCGTCGATCCGACGCACCACGACCATGTCCTCGTAGAGGCGCAGCGCGAGCGCGGGGTCCGCGTCGAGGCCTTCGAGCCACCGGTCCTGCTCCGCCGATCCGTGGCGTTCCCCGGTCTCGTCGAGCACCTGGACGACGTCCTGAGTCGTCCGGGTCTCGGCGCGGCTGTCCACCGTGCTGGGCGTCATCGCGTCACCTCGCGTCTGCTCCCGTGCTCGTCGTCGAGCACCCCGGTCCTCCCCGTCGAGCACCGGATACCGCGAACGTAACCCCACCCCGCACATGGCTCCAGTCATCACGAGAAGGCTGGTCAGTGTGCTGCGCGTCACAGGGATAGGCTGAACAATGTGCGCAGCTACGATGCCGTCGACCTCGATCTCCTCGTCGCGCTCGCGAAGGACCCGCGCGGCACCATCGTGGCGCTGGCCGAGCGCCTGCGGCTCTCCCGGAACACGGTGCACGCGCGCATGGCCCACCTCGAGGAGGCCGGGGCCTTCCTGGACTTCGACCGGCGCATCAGCCCGGAGTTCCTGGGGCACCCGCTGACGGCGTTCATCGAGGTCGAGGTCAAGCAGAAGGAGCTGAGCCGCATCGTGGCGACGCTCGCCGAGATTCCCGAGGTGCTCCAGGCGCACGGACGCTCGGGCACGTCGGACCTGCGGGTCCTGGTCGCGTGCCGCACCACGGACCACCTGTTCCGCATCGACGCCGCGATCCTCGCGATCGACGGTGTCGAGCGCACCGAGACCTCGCTGTCGATGGGCGAGCTCATCCCCTACCGCGTGCGGCCGCTGATCGAGCGGGCGCGCAAGACCCTCTGACGGGGAGCTCGCCGGGCCGACGACGGACGGCCGGGTCCCGCGCACCAGCGGCCGAGTGGCCGGGTGGCCTGGCTCGTCGGCAGTCGGACGGGCGCGCGTGAGCGCGAGCGTGGTCGTGGTCGCGCCGTGGCGAGGCGGCCTCAGCCGGGTTGTGACGCTGCTCGCCGAGCAGGATGCTCGCCCGGTCGGCGGGGAGTGGATGGCGGCCGAGGGAGGCCTTGACGAGCAGCTTCGGCTGGTCGGGAACGGCGTTCGCTGAGCGGGAGCCACTCCCGCTCAGCCGAACACCCCCGACACAAGCCCCTGAGCCGAGCGGGACCAGGGCTGCGGAGGGGCAGCGCCGAGGGGGGCCGCAGACCTTGACGAGCAGCTTTGGCTGGTCGGGAACGGCGCTCGCTGAGCAGGAGCCACTCCCGCTCAGCCGAACACCCCCGACACAAGCCTCGGCCCAGCGTGGGCAGCTCAGCGGGAAGCGCCCCGCCGGAAGCAGCGCTCCCCCACCGGCGGCCCAGCCCCCGCCCCTACCGCAGGTCCCGCAGGTACGCCGCAGCGCCGTCGAACGCGGCCATGCGCCGCTCGTAGTAGACCGCGAGGATCAGCAGCAGCCCGCCCGCGGCGGTCAGCGTGAGCATCCACGGCCCGGCCGAGATGGCTGTCCCGAGCTGGCTCACGAACACCACGAGGATCTCGACCGGGAGCACCACGACCCCCAGGACGAACGGGGCCGCGAGGTGGAAGCGCGTCCCGACCAGCACGGCGGCGAGCGCGAGCCCGACCACGAGCACGGCCCGCCAGGTCCGGGCGTCGGTGTACGTCGCGAGGACCGAGGGACCCAGTGTCGCGGCGATCCCGACCGCGAGCGTGCGCCACGAACCGACGAACCCGACCGGCCAGTCCGCGAGCCGCGCCACCGGCACGAGCCCGGTCGCGGGCCCGGCACCAGCACCGGCCGACGTGCCCGACGACGCCACGAACGCCAGGTACCCGGCAACCAGCAGACCCGCCCCCAGGGGCAGCGAGAAGACCTCGACTCGCAGCTCGCGCGGGGACCACGCGCCGACGGCGGTGACGAGCGCGAGCCCCCACACGAACCACGCCGGGGGCCAGCGCAGGTCCTCTGGCGCCGTCGCGTGCAGCGCCTGACGCACGGTGTGCACGACGAGCACCAGGAGCACGACCTCGAGCGACCAGGTCAGGACGATCGCGGTCCAGCTCTCGCCGACCGCGGCCACGGGCCCGACGACGGCGAGCACCATCGCAGGCGCGGCCCACCACCGCCGCGCCGAGGGGGCGAGCGCGAGGTGGGCGACGTCGTCGGGCCCGGTGCCCGTCGCCCCTGGCCCCGTGGACGCCGCCGACACCGTCCGGTACCCCGCGAGCGCCGCGAGCCCAGCCCCCGCCGCAGACCACGCGAGCGCCCCGAGATAGGTCGCCGTCGGGTCGCCGCCGCCCGAGGCCGCGACGAACCGCAGGGCGGCAGCCAGGCCCCCGACCGACGCGAGCACCGCGGCGAGCGACAGGTACGTCGCGGCGTCGCGCGCCCACGACGCGCTGACGCGGGCGCCACGGGCCGCGAGCCGCCGCGCGACCTCACCACCGATGACGAGCACGAGCCCCAGGCCGAGGAGCGCAGGGTTGCGCCACGGGCCGGCGTCGGGCAGGAGGATCGAGACGAGGAGCGACGGCACCACGAGCAGCGCCAGGCCCCCCGCGACCAGGCGTCGCCCGCCCGGTCCGCGACGCGCGAGGAGCCCCCCGACGACGACCGCCGCGAGCGCGGGCGGCGCGGTGTACGCCTCGACCAGGCCGACCCCGAGCAGGCTCAGCAACGACCACAGCGCCCCGACCCACAGCGCGGCCGCGAGCCACCAGACCCAGCGGCGGTCGGGCCGACCCGCGACGACCGCGGCACCGGTCCCCAGGACCAGGAGCACGATCATCGCGGTCTCGGGCCCTGCCGAGACGCGCACCAGGGAGAGCAGGACCGCGACCGCGGCCGTGACGAGCGTGCTGACCTCGACCACGCGGCCGACCGCCCCGGTGTGCGCGTCCGGGAGCCCGCGCGCACCGAGGGACGCGACGGCCTGCGGGACGGCCACGGCCGCGGCGGCCGTGAGGATCGCGACGAGCGGGAGCACGACGGGCGACCCGCTGCCCGGGACGAGCTCCGCACCCAGGCACACGAGAACGACCGAGGCCGTCGGGAGCAGGAGCCCGGCCGCCGCGACCCGCACCGCTCGCGTCATCCCGGGGCGTCGCGTCAGGACCAGGACGGCCTCGAGCGCGAGCATGGTCGCGGCAGCAGCGGCCGACCAGTAGCTGCGCTCCTCGAGGACCGTGGCCACGCCCAGGAGGAACGGCACCGACGTCGTGACCAGGACCGCCCACCACGAGGGACGGTCGACGACCCGCAGGCGGGTCACGACGATCGCCACGACCGAGGCCGTGACCGACACGACCGCGAGCGCCTCGACCCCGGTGAGCCCCACCCAGCCGAGGGTCATGCCCAGGACCAGGAGCGCGTACCCGTAGCCGAGACCCACGAGGTACGGGCGGACCCCCGCGGGCACGACCCGGCGCGCGAGCAGCAGGAGCCCCAGCACGACGGCGCCGCCCAGGACCGCGGTCGGGCGCGCCGACCAGGACACGACGGCCGCCATGCCCGTCAGGGCGAACACGCCCGTGAGCACCGGGGCGGACCACGGGGCCCGGCGCGCCGCTGCCCACCGGTCGGCGAGCACGACGAGCGCCAGGGCCAGGGCGGCGAGCAGCCCGGACGACGTGACCGCGGCCCACGCCGGGTGCAGCGCGGTCCCTGCGAGCAGGAAGAGCACGACCCACGGCAGGCCTGCGCGGGCGCCCGAGCCGAGCCACGTCCCGAGGCGGAGGACGCTCACGCCGAGGAGGGCCAGGGCGAGGGCCCCGACCCCGACGAGCGCGGCCGTCGTCGTGGCGTCGTCGAACATCCCGCCGTGCGCGAGCGGGGCGTCGGTGAACGACCACTGCGGACCTGTGGCACGGGCCGACGTGAGCGCGAGCAGGACCCGTGAGGCCAGGTACCCGACGGCCGGGAGGGTCGCCGCGACGAAGACCGCGAGCGCTCCCGTCACGAGTGCCTCGCGCGTCTGCGCGGTGGCCCGCGCGGCCGTCGCGGCCGCGACCAGGGCAGCCCCGGCGACGAGCCCGGCGACCGGGGCCAGGCCGATCGACCATGTCGCGTGCCCGACGCCGAGGAGCACCGCCGCGAGGACCGCCACCGCGCCCGTGACCCACCACCAGAGCCGCTGCCCCGTGCACCGGGCCAGGATCGCGGCCGTCGCCGCACCGCCGACCATGAGCAGGGCCGCGCCGCTCCACCCCGGGAGCCACGAGACCGGCGGGACGGCGAGGCCGACGAGGAGAGCGGTCGGGTACACGAGGTAGCGCGCAACCTGGAGCACGGTCGTCTCGGCGACGAGACGGGAGCCGAGCCTGGCCCCCGAGACGCGCGCGACCGGCAGCTCGAGGAGCGTCACGAGGCAGGCCGCGAGCATGCCGACGGCGAACGCCCCGGACTGCGTCCCGAGGTCCCCGGTCGCACCGCCGGCCACGGCTCCCGCGAGGACCACGGGAACCACCGGCGCGAGGACCAGCCCGGCCGCGCTCCAGGTCCGCATGCGCACCCGGTGCCCGCCCACCAGCAGACCCGCCGAGACCACGAGCAGCAGCAGCCCGCGCGCGAGCGCCGGGTCGGTACCGCCGAGCAGCCCCGCGCTCAGGAAGAGCTCGACGTCGACGAGCAGCAGGACGACGCCGAGCGCGCCGATCGACTCGGCCGAGGCGCCCATGCCCCGCAGGCGCAGGAACGCGGCCGCGCCGAGCGCGAGGAGCGTGACGACTCCCGTGACGAGCGCACGGACCGCGAGGTCGTCCGCGAGCGTGAAGAAGACGAACACGATGGTCGCGACCGCGAGCAGCCCCGCCCCCGCGCTCGCGAGGATGGGTTGCAGGCCGACGCTCGACCGGGCCGGGGCAGCGGGAGCGGCGGTGTACAGCGGTCGGCCAGCGGCGCCCGCCACGGGCACCGGGGGCTGGCGGCGGGCCGGGGGCTGGGGACGGGCCGCTCCCGGGAGGTCGGTCCCGCCCGGCGTGCTGCTCGGCGGGGAGGCCGTGCCCGTCGTACCGGTGGGGCTCGCCGCGGAGAGAGCCGGCCCCTCCGGACCGGTGACGGCCCCCTGGGCGCGGAGCCGCTCGTCCGCGGACCGCAGGGCGCGCAGACCGGCGGCTCGCCGGTCGAGCGCGGCGGCCGCGTCGCGCGACGCGCGCAGCACCTCGACCGCCCACGGCCCCGACAGGACGAGGCCGCACGCCTCGCAGCGGGTCGACGTGAGGACGGTCCCGCACCCGGGGCACGCGTGCTGGTCGCGCAGCCGCTTCGTCGCGACCTCGACCCACTGTTCGCTCATGCGCACATCATGGCGAACTCCCAGGTCAGGCATCGGCCCGTCCCGTGGGGTGTCGGTGTCGATCAGGTGAAGGGGGCGCTCCGCACCAGGTCGTCGTCGGTGTCCGGGTCGACCGTGCCCGTGCCCGCCGCCGGGGGCCGCGACGCAGCGGGCTCGGACGACAGGCCGTCGTCGCTCGTGCGGCCGGTCCCGCCCGCAGGACCTGAGACGTCCGCTGCGGTCGGCGTGCCTGTCGGCACCGTCACGGCCGCGATCGCGGTCGTGAGCGGGATCGCGAGCACGAGCCCGATCGACCCGACGAGCGTCCGGACGACCTCCTCGGCGATCTCCCCCGAGGTCAGGCTCACGCCGAGCGCCTGGTCGGACAGCCAGACGGCCATGAGCAGCGGCAGGGCCGCCCCCACGTACGCGAACGCGATGGTGTAGACGGTCGAGGCGATGTGGTCGCGGCCGATCCGCATGGCCCGGGTGAAGAGCTCGCGCCGCGACGCGCCGGGGGCGAGCGCGCGCAGCTCCCACACGGTCGAGGCCTGGGTGATCGTGACGTCGTTGAGCACACCCATCCCGGCGAGGACGATCCCGCAGATCGCGATCCCCTGGAGGTCGATCGCCGGGGCGTACGACGGGAGCCAGAGCGCCTCCTCGGACGTGAGCCCCGTGATGTGCGAGGTCCGGGCGCCCCACGAGGCCAGGACCGCGGTCAGCACGAGCCCGACGAGCGTGCCGACCATCGCGGTCGACGTCCGGGCCGTGAACCCGTGGGCCACGTAGAGCACCACGAACATCACGGCCGACGACGTCACGAGGGCCACGTACAGGGAGTTCTGGCCCGAGAGCAGCGCCGGCAGCGTGAACTGGGCGATGACCACGAGGGCCACGGCGAGGCCCGCGAGCGCTGCGAGCCCACGCAGCCTGGCGACCGCGAGCACGAGGACCGCATAGGCGATCGCGAGCAGCGCGATCGGGATGCCGCGCTCGAAGTCCAGGAACACGTAGGGGGTGTCCTCGTCCCCCGCAGCCTGCGCGAGATGGAGGAGCCGCAACCGGTCACCGACCTCGAAGCCGTGGTAGATGTACTCGGGCGGCGCGACGACCTCGGTCTCGGTCCCGTCCTCGAGGCGCACCGGGACCAGCCCGGTCTCGACCTCCCCCTCCCCGATCACCTCGCCGGACAGGACGAAGGCCCCCTGGGCGGTCATCGGGATCTGGTCCGGGACGTCTGCCCCACGAGGCCAGAGCGCCACGAGCCCGACGATCGTCAGCACGAGCGCCGGGACGAGGATCGCCGCGAGCACGATCCGTACCTGGCGGGTCGCGGGAGGTGTCGGGCCGTCGCCGTGCCCGTGGGCGTGCGCGTGCTCGTGCCCCCCGCGGTCGGGACCGCTCGGTGCTCGCCGTGCTCGCCTCGTCGGGTGCTGGACGCTCATGGTGCCCTTCGGTCGGATGTCGGGCGCTCACCCGGACCCGCCCACCCTAGAGAATGAGAACAGTTCTCGCTAGCGCTCCACGCCGGGCCCGGCGCACCCAGGGCACGACACAGGCCCG